>DATHAU010000719.1:0-11898 GCA_035296545.1 Microvirga sp. | reverse complement strand
ACGAAGCTAACCGAGCAATCCAGGAACGCTTTGCTACGCTCAGACCACTGCACGATAGTCCACCAAGTACGGATGCAGGCGGGGACGGCTAGTCATGGGGATTGTCGTTGAGTTTTCGGAGCGCCGAGGGACAGGGGTCCTCCACTTTGACGGGAAACACCCGTTCGGTGAGATCACAAGCTTAACGCTCTAGCTTGTGCACGAACAGGGTAGGGAGGGCGGTCCGCTGATTCTGCTCGTGCTCACGGGCGCCGATCGCTTTCAGCCTCTAGGGTCATTCGCCGACAGCAGAAAGCTAGGAACTGGCTAAACTTACTGGTGGCATCATCTTGGGCGCGCTGGTAGCTGGTCATGTCACCTGGTCCGAGTAGTCAGACGGGAATGGCGAGGACTATGCCCAAAAGTGTCGCGCAAGGGTAAACCCACCCTCTAATACCTAACACTAAAGCCTGGAGAAGCCGTTTGAGCAATGAAGACATGAAGTCTGCGCTCCATTCCTGGATAGCCAGTGCCCAAATGCGGTCAGTTCAGGACTACATGAGCCGTGGACGGCACTTCGAGCACACGCCACAGGAGATCTTGGCTGAAGATTGGGTGAGCCTGATGCGAGCCTGGGCTGCGGCACCGGAGGAGGGGCAGGATTCGCGGCGGCGCGACATCGAGGCTGAGTATTCGCTGCGGTGCGTGCAACCTCCCTACGAGCGTGTGAAGGCCGAGATGGAGGCCCTTGCACGCGCGGCAGCCGCGCTCATCCAGCAAATGGATGCAGTTGCCGGTGAGGAGATTGACAGCATGATCCTCGACCAAAGCTCGCATGAGAAGAAACAGGCAAACTAGCCGCTTCACCACACCCCGCCTTCTGCTGACGCGGACGGGGATGAGCTTAAGCTCTCTTAACTAGGTTGTAGTAAGAGGCTCAGAGATCCAGTCGATGATGCAGGTGCTCCTGTACTCATCCGATCCTGTGGCGGAGCGGGCGCCGCATCTTTCTTATTCATTGGCAGTGCTCACGTCGGGGCCGCGCAGGAAGCCAGCGTCAAACTCGAGATCTGCCAGACCTGTCATGGAGAGACTGGACGCTCCCAAGTGCCAGGTGTTCCGTCACTGGAGGGAAGGAATGCATCGGAGCTTGCCACCACATTGAAGCTGTTGACAGCGTGCCTGCAGAGCCTTCGAGTGAGACTGTTAGGCTGCAGTCGCATTGAATCAGCTCCTGGCACATTCAACGCTTGGCGAAATCGCACCTGCGCTTGAACGATCGGCTGTGGACTCCAAAGAGGAGACGAAGCGCATTCTAAAGCTCGGCCGCACCATACCAAGGCAAGCTGCGAGCCTGCCGGTGGATGAGCGTCGGGCCTTCATCGAGCGCGGGGTCAACAATCCGCGGCAGATGTATGGGCCAATCTACCGAACGAAGGCATCCTCCCCGGAGGAAGCTGCTGGCCAGCATGGAGGGTTGGGTGACACGACTGGTTAAGATCCTGGAGAAGGACGTCTGACGAGAGTCAGTTGATCTCCTGAGGAGCAAGCGGGGCCTTCGGGCCCCGCTGTCTCAAAGCTCCTTGGACTACTTCTTTCCTCCACCGTTGCCGCCTCCGCCGTCACCTCCATTGCTACCATTGTTTCCTTTGTCACCGGCGTCACTGCGCCCCTGAGTGCCACCGCCGAAGTCGCCGCCATTCGGGCTCTCACCGGCACCACCCACGTTACTGTCATTGCCAGGGTTGCCGGTGCCGCCAGCGTTCCCGCCATGACCGCCGCCGTTGCCACGGCCTCCACCATTGCCGCCCTTCTCGCCAGCATCGCTCCGGCCGTGGGAGCCACCGCCGAAGTCAGCGCCGTTCGGGCTCTCACCCGCATTGCCAACACCTTTGCCATTGCCGGGGTTGCCAGAACCGCCGACGTACCCGCCGCCACCCACAGCACCATTGCCTCCAGTGGAGCTGCCACCACCTATAGTGCCCCCGCCGCCGACAGTGCCGCCTGTGTTGCCACCGGCATTGCCCCCTCCGGTAGAGCCGCCGCTGTTACCACCACTTC
This sequence comes from Microvirga sp., assembly GCA_035296545.1. Classification (GTDB taxonomy): domain Bacteria; phylum Pseudomonadota; class Alphaproteobacteria; order Rhizobiales; family Beijerinckiaceae; genus Microvirga. The sequence continues at coordinate 9,858 of DATHAU010000719.1, read as the reverse complement.
CTGTGCTCCCGCCTGCGCTCCCGCCGGCACCACCCTTTTTGCCGCCGGAGGAACCGCTCCCTTCCGTGCCGCCGCCCGCCTGACCGCCTGAGGTACCGCCGCCCGAGTTGTTGGCAACATCGCCGCCACGGCGGCTTCCAGTCCGGCCATCATTGAACGTCTGATCGCTGTCCCGAATGCCACTCCGAAGCGATCCCGCGGCCGTGACATCCCGATTTAGCCTGTCCAAGACCTGAGGAGCGACGGCGCACCGGCACACCTCGCGGCCGTGGACGATGTGCAAGCGACAGTCGCGGTACAAGGATGCATCTGCCACAGCGGGTACACATTGCTGACCCGGTCGGGCGACCTGAGCGTAGGACGAGGTCGAGAGAGCAAGGAGCAGGGCTGTACTAGACAAAGCGAGAGTGTGCGAACGCTTCATGGTTCACCTACATGAACTAATCGGGTTGAGGGGCAGCTGATGACTATCAGCCTATATGCTAGAAGACGTTCGTGCGGGAGAAGCAGTTCCAGCTTTATATTGGATGTAATCCTTCGTGATCAACGCCATAGCCAGTATTGCTAATGTATTCCATTCGACTTAGAGACAGTAGTCTTGAGAAAACACAAACCCTGGAATGACGACTCCTGTCATTCCAGGGTTCTATACGCAACTGAAGGCGGCAGGGGAGAGCACCTTCATATTCGAAATGACGTCAGATCGGCGAGCGTTCCTGAAACTTTTGGGTCAGGCCTGCCCGATTCAGGGTAACCCGCAATAGATTGGATCAGATATTAACGAACTCGAGCTAGAACAACGAACGAGCGATCTTCGGCTTCCCTCGAATGCGTATGAGACGTCTTAAACTGACAGTTGTATGATCTATGCTAAAGCTGCCTCTGTTCACTAGCTGCGCAAGACCAATCATCATGTACAAAGCTTCTTACTGGCAAGTTCGGTTTAGCTCGGAGACTCAACTCTATAGTAGACCGTTGTTGTAGCGTCAGGTGCGGTACGCGATTGAAAGTGGTGCTGCCTGTGGAACCCGCCTGTACCGCGTGAAGTCATCAGTCCAAAAGCGAGGCACCGATTACCCTACTTTTGGTTGTTTCTGACCGCGTTTCAACCATAGGGTCGGTATTGCAGATACTCGATAGGTTCTACGCTTTTCGAAGCAAGGTTGGCAGAACGAACCCAAGGCGGAGAAGCGGAGTACACGCGCTAAACCCTACCAACTCGTATCAAAGTGAGACTTACGCTCGTGCCGCTGCCACTAACCCTCTCAATGCGGGCTTTACGGATGGTGCACAGAACACCCTGCTAATCGACGACAGCTCGAATAAATTGATGGTGACTCCTGAGCACCTATTCGTTCTGCTACAGGGCCGATGGATTTCGTGTGGGTTGAGGACTAGGAATTGCCGTCCTCAGCTAGGGCCGCCATGCTATGCAGAAAACATCAGACATCTTAGTGAACAGGGTTTCGAACGCTTCGGCTTCTTTGCCCTTCGGCCGCTTTGGACCTGTTCTGCTCCTGCTGGCAACCGGGGGAGTGTTCGGCGCCCTGTTCCCCCTCGGTAAACTGGCCGCGCAGGCGCAGGTCCATCCCTTGGCATGGGCCCTGTCGCTCATGCTCGGGGGCGGAGCCATTCTCACGATCCTCGTGCTCGCAGGCGGAGAGAGGCTCCCGGCCACGACCCGGCACCTGCGCTACTATGCGGTTGCCGGATTGCTCTCCACCGCCCTGCCGAACCTGATCCTGTTCACGGTAATCCCGCATCTCGGCGCAGGACTGTCGTCCGTGGTCTATACCCTGCCGCCCATCCTGACCCTGGCCCTGGCCGCCCTGTTCGGAATCGAGAAGCCGGGGCTTCGCCGCAGCATCGGCATCGGGGTCGGCTTCGTCGGCGCGGCGCTCATCGTCGGCCCGCGGGGAAGCTTGCCGTCCCCAGGCATGTATGGGTGGATGGCCTTGGCTCTTTCGATTCCGGCCTCCGTGGCTCTCGGCAACGTCTATCGCACCAAGGCCTGGCCCGCCGGCGCATCGCCTCTGGCCTTGTCTGCCGGAACGCTGCTCTCGGGCGCGCTCTGGATCGCCCTGGCAATCGCCGCTACGGGGCATTTCGGCGAGGTTGCCACGCTCTCCCGCGCTCCGGCCCTTGCGGCCCTTCAGGCGGCATCCAATGCTCTGCAATTTCTCATGTTCATGCGCCTGCAGCAGGCGGCGGGACCCGTCTATGTCAGCCAGGTCGGCTATGTGGGAACCGCTGTCGGCCTCGCATCGGGAGCGCTCGTCTTCGGGGAAAGCTACACGATCTGGGTCTGGGCCGCGTGCGCGGTGATCGTTGCGGGTGTTCTGATCGTCAACTCGGCCCGGCGGACTTGAACCTCAACGCTTGCGATTGCCCTTTGGAGTATTGCCCTTTGGAGTCCTGCCGGGCGTTGTGTGACCCAACGCACGGAACGGAGCATGGGTGTTGGGTAGCGTCCCATCGTCAGAATGCACAGGGGCCGGTCCATGGCCATCGGCGGACGACGAGACTTTGAGCGGAGCACCTTGCGCGCGGCTGCGACAGCCGCGCGCCGCCTGAGAGCGTGACGCGGCAAAGCAGGCTGCAACGAGCCCGCCGGGCTCTTTCACCACTCACAAACATTCGGGATGACTCTCATGACGATCAAACATGCTGACCGGCCGCGCCGTCGCGCGCGCCTCATCCTCCTGTCGACTGCCGCCCTGATGATCGCCGGCACGGCGGCGGCCTGTCCGCTGGGAGACCACGACAGCCCGAGAGTGCGGCTCCTTCATGCCCTGCAGCCGCATGGGCACAAGGCTCACGATCATCGGATGGTGGTGGCGCAAAGCCATACCCAGGCGCAGCCGAAACGGACGGAACTCGGCAGCTACGGCCGTGATCTGCCGCGGGGCGCCGCGGCTCCGACGACGGAGACCAGGCCCCCGCTGCGGAACGATCTGGGTCAGCTGTCCTGGCCGTCGGTCAGCGTCGCCGGCGCGGACGCGCAGGCCTATTTCGATCAGGGCTACCGCCTTGCCTGGGGCTTCAATCATGCCGAGGCCGCGCGGGCATTCCGCGCCGCGCAGGACCTCGATCCGAACTGCGCCATGTGCCTCTGGGGCGAGGCCTGGGTTCTGGGGCCGCACATCAACTATCCCATGGAGGCCGATGCAAACGCACGGGCGCTCGCGGCGCTCGAGCGGGCCAAGCGCCTCGCATCGCCGCAGGACAGCCTGCAAGCCGCGCTCGTCGACGCCCTGTCCAAGCGGCACTCGCCGGACCCGAAGGCGGACCGCAAAGCGCTGGATCAGGCCTATGCCGACGCCATGGAGGCGGTGCAGGCCCGCTTTCCCGAGGACCCGCATGTGGCCGTGCTGACGGCCGATGCCCTCATGAACCTCAGCCCGTGGGATTACTGGGCGGATGGCGGAAAGACCCCGAAAGGCAAGACGGAGCGCATGGTCGAGCTGATCGAGGGCGTGCTCGGAACAAGACAGGTCGGACCGCTGGTTGCCAAGCCCGATCATCCCGGCGCGATCCATCTCTACATCCACGCGGTCGAGGCTTCCGAACACCCGGAGAAGGCGGCTCCGCACGCCGCGCGTCTGGCTGAGCTGATGCCCGGCGCTGGGCACCTGGTGCATATGCCGAGCCATATCTGGTATCGCCTCGGCCGCTGGCGCGAGAGCCTCGACGCCAACCTGCGCGCAGCCGCGGCGGACGAGGCGCTTCTGGGAGGGGGCGGCGCAAGCCTGCTCTATTCGGAGGGCTATTACGCCCACAACGTTCATTTCGTCATGGTCTCGGCCCTGATGGGAGGGGACGGCCGCACGGCGGTGGATGCGGCCGAGAAGCTGGCCGGCATCGTTTCCGATCGCACCAAGCGCGACGTGCCCTGGACCCAGCCGATCGCGGCTGCTCCCTACAACGCCCATGCGCGGTTCTCCAGGCCGGAGGACGTGCTGGCTCTGCCGGAGCCGGGTGCGGAATTTCCGCTTGTCCTCAGCGCCTGGCATTATGCCCGCGGCGTGGCGCTGGTCCGCCTCGGGCGAACGGACGAGGCGCGTCGGGAGATGGCCGCCATCGACCGGCTGGCGAAGACTCCTGCCATCATGGCCCTGCCCGATTCAGGCGTCCCCGGGCCTGCCGTTCTGGCGATCGCCACTCAGGAGATCGAAGCGCGCATCGCTCAGGCGGCCGGCGACCATCGGCGAGCCGCCGCCCTGTTTGCCGAGGCCGCCCATACCCAGGATCAACTGCCTTATATGGAGCCGCCCTTCTGGTATTACCCGGTGCACCAGTCCCTGGGCGCCGCGCTGATGGCGCAGGGCAAGCCGCAGGAGGCCGAGAAGGCTTTCCGCGAGGCGCTCCAGCGCTCCCCCAACAACGGCTGGGCTGCCGCAGGATTGCTGCGCGCGGCGGAAGCGCAGGACCATGCGGGAGCAGCCGAGGAGGCGCGGGCGCTGATGCAGAAGAACTGGTTCGGCGACGCCACGCCGCCGCTCGACCAGCTTTGAGCTTCAACCAAGGGCATGATCCCGGACCGCCGCCGGGATCATGCGGCGCCCGTCTTCCCGGCGCTCCAGAGCCAGATCGGGAGGGAGCCGGAACGGCCGCGGATCGAAGTCTGCAGCGTTCCGGCGAGAGCCCCGAAATCGAAAACCGAGCAGGCCTCTCCGGCTGCGCGGAAGAGATCGTCGCTCAAGGCGACGTCCGCGTGGTGTGAGGCCGCCACTTCCATCAGGCGGCTTGCCACGTTGACCGTATCGCCGATGGCCGTGATGTGCTGGTGACTGTCCCCGCCGAGGCGGGACGCGCTGATCGGCCCATAATGCGCCCCGATCTTGTAGCCGATGCGGGACGACATCGCTTCAGGCAGGGAGCCCAGCCATGCCTCCATGCGACCGCATAGGGCGGCGCAGGCCTCGACCGCATGGCAGGCATCCTCGGGAACGGGATCGGGCAACCCGAAGATGATCATGGCCCCGTCGCCCATGAAGCTGGCCACAAGCCCATGGCAGCGCACCGCTTCCTCGTCCACGAGCGCATGGAAGCCCTTCAGGACCTCCCGCGTCTCGTCGGGGCTCAGGGTCTCGCTCAGGCCCGTGAAGCCCGACAGGTCGATGAAGACCAGGGCGGCCTGCTGCTTGACCGGCTGCGCCAGGAAGTCCGGGTCTTCGGCCAAGCGCTGGGCGAGGCCCGCCGGCTGGAAATGCCGCAAGGTGCTGCTCTCCTCGGCGAACCTGTCCGCCCGCTGCCTGTCGAACCAGAGGCGCGCCGCGCCGAAAAGAACGGCCGGCGGCGCGGCGGCAAGGATGGGCAGAGACGCGCTGAGCCAGACCCCGTGGGTGAACGCCAGGGCCGTCAGTCCGATCCAGAGCAAAGCCACCAGGGCGATCAGTGCAAATCCCAGCGTGCTGCGATGCCAGGCGAGAAGTAGAACGAGGAGAACTGGCAGAACGAGCGCCATGGCGGCATCGGCAAGGCGCACGCGCCCATCGCGGATCAATCCGTCGCCCGTGGTCAGGTGCGCGACGGCGGTCGCCATCACCTCGACCCCCGGGAGGATGGGGTCGAAGGGGGTCGGGAACACGTCCCCGGCCCCGGCCACCATGGTTCCGACGACGACGATCCTGTCCCGGACCGCACTCTCGTCGAACCTGTTCTTGAGGATGTCGCTGGCGCTGACGGTGCGGATCGTGCCCCGCGGGCCATAGAAGCGGAGCGGAAGGGAATATCCCCGATCAGTCGCCACCGGCTGAGCATCGAGGACGATCTGCCCGGGACTGATGACGGGGTCGCGGTTGAAGGCGATGGAGGCTGCCCGCAGGGGGAAGGACGGGATGAGCCGGTCGCCCGAGCGCAGGAACAGAGGAACCTGGCGCGGCACGCCGGACGGATCGAGGGTGACGTTGACGGCGCCTACGGCCGCAACGTCGCTCAGGGACTTGAGGGGCAGGAGAAGATTGCGTGAGGACGGGACCTCTTCGAGCCCGTCGTCCGCCGACGCGGACACCGTCTGGATCGAGCGATCGAAGATGCCGGCGGCGGCGATCACGCTTGGGGCCCTGCCGAGGGCGGCCGCGAGGGCCGCATCGCCTTCCGGGTGGCCCGCATCGACGAACAGAACATCGATGGCGATCACCCTGGGCTTGAGAGAAGCAAGGCGGTCCACGATCTGCGCGACGGTGGCCCGCGGCAGGGGAAAGGCGCCGGCCTCCTGCACGATCTCATCGTCGATGGCGATGATCGTGATGGATTCGGGAGCGGCGCGGGGGCCCTGAAGCAGAAACCGCAAATCCGCCAGGGGGGCTTCGACCCGATCGAGGAAGGGGACGTCGCTGCGCCAATGGGTATAGGCAAGGCTGCCGCCCCAGAGGGCGGCCAGACAAACGGCAAGCAGCGTGATGGCTTGGCGACGGCCCTGCATCACTGCATCTGCAGCCCGAAGCGGCCCAGCAGGGCATTGGCCCGGGCCCTGGGCCAGCGGGAGACGGTGAGGGCCGTCGTGGCGCCGGCCTCCACGTCCACGCCTTCACCCGGACCGAGTTCCACGCCGCTGCGGGCATTGGCGCGCCGCACGGCGACGCGGCCGTTGAGCACGAAGACGGAGGTCTTGCCGCCCGAAACATCCACCGCCCAGCGTGTGCCGCGCACGGCGGCGATCGCCTGCGGCGTCAGCACCTGGAAGCCGCGCTTGCGGGAGCGGGCCTGCACATCCACGAGGAGGGCGCGGCTGCGGAGAGTCGCCGCGTCGGCCTGACCGTCCTGGTTGCGGTCGAGGAGCGTGAAATCGGCTCCCGGCTCCGCCTCGACGGTCGCGCCGTCGGGGCAGCGAAGCACCTGTCTCGCCGGGGCGCCTGCCGGCTGCAACTGGCATCCTACCTCCTGGGCCCAGGCGTCAGCCTGGAACGAAAAACTCGCAAGGATGACCAGAGGCGCCCATTTCAAAAGGGAGCAGGCGATAGAATTCATCCGTCCATATGGCATGACACATCCGCGGGCGATTGCAGGCGGCCGCATCCTAGCCGCTTCTGGTTCACCTGTTACAGGACGCCGGGCAGGGAATCTGGATCATTCCACACATGAGGTTGTCGGCGGGCCGTCCCTCGGCGGGCGCGGTCAGTCCGGGGCCAAGCCATAGGCCTGAGCCATGCTGCGAATGTCCTCCAGCTTCCCGGAAAGGGGCGACCAGTCGTCGGAAGCCGCAATCGGCGCCCACAGCGCCTCGACCTCGTCGATGAGCATCGTGCAGGGGGCCGGGCGCGCGAAATAGGGGTGATCGAGCCGGATTTCCGCCTCGGGAGCATAGTCCCCGAGAGCCGCGAGAACGGGCTCGAAGGACGGATCGGCGTAGAGGCTCGCGGAGGGGCCCCCCTGCGCCCGCCTGGCGCTCAGGAGGCCTCCGTACCAGTCGAAGAAGGCTTGCTCGAAAGGCGCCTTGGTCTCGTGGAGGAAGCTCCAGAACTCCTTGGCGAGGGCGCCGTCGCGCTCGTAGCCTCGGGATTGCAGGCCGAGGCGGCGCAGGATCGCCCCGGCGAACTCCCGGTGAAGGGAGGGCTCGAAGGCGGCGAGGGCTTTCTCGAGCTCCTCCTGAGGCGCGAGGGGGATCAGGCATTCGGCCAGCCTGAACAGGTTCCACAGCAGCGCGTCCGGCTGGCGGCCGAAGGCATAGAGGCCGGTCTGGTCGAAATAGGCCGCCGTGAAGCCCGGGTCGTAATGGGGAAGGAAGCGCCAGGGGCCGTAGTCGAAGCTCTCGCCCGTGACGTTGATGTTGTCGGTGTTGAGCACCCCGTGGACGAAGCCCGCCGCCATCCACTGCGCCCCCATGCGGGCGACCCGGCGGCAGACCTCCTCGAGAAAGGCCGCCGCCCGCGCGGGGGTCTCGTCGCGCCAAGCCTCGGGCATGTAGGTGCGGATCGTGTGGTCGAGGAGCTTCAGGATGTTGTCGCTCTGGTCCAGGGCGAGGAAGCGCTGGAAGCTTCCGATGCGGATATGCGAGTGGCTCAGGCGCACCAGCACGGAGGCGCGGGTGGGGGAGGGCTCGTCGTTGCGCTCCAGTTCCTCGCCGGTCTCGATCAGGCTGAATGTTTTCGACGTGTCGACGCCGAGCGCCTCCAGCATTTCCGTGGCCAGGATCTCCCGGACGCCGCCTTTCAGGGTCAGGCGCCCGTCCGCATGGCGCGACCAGGGGGTCTGGCCGCTTCCCTTGGTGGCCAGGTCGAGGAGCCTGCCGTCCTCCCCATCGTGAACCTGCGCGAACAGAAACCCGCGCCCGTCGCCGAGATGGGGGTTGTAGGTTCTGAACTGGTGGCCGTGGTAGCGCAGGGCGAGGGGCTGATCGAGGCTTCCGTCCAGCGGTTCGAAGCGTCCGAAATGCCCGATCCATTCCTCGTCGGAGAGGCTGTCGAGGCCGACCCGCCTTGCCCAGCGCCGGTTTCGGTAGCGCAGGATGTGGTTCGGGAAGGCGGCCGGCCTGACGGGGTCGTAGAAGTCCGGGCCCAGCTCCTGGTGGCGGGTCGAGGCTCGGTAGGAGGCGGCGTAGGGCATCAGGGCGGCATCCGGTGGACCTTCTGGTCAATCCCGGCGGGGCGGAAATGTTCAGGCCGCCGGTCCTGACGACGGTTGGCGATTCCGCCCGCATATGCCAACGATCTTCCACTGAAACCTCAGGGAATCGCCAACGGGCCTTCACAAGGCGGTCAGGAACGCCGGGGCGCGATGGACGACGTCACCGGGACGTCGATCGGCTCCGGGTCGGGGGCCGGGTCGAACCGGGGGGCGTCGAGTCCGTAGACGTCGTTGCGGAAATGAACCGTCCCGTCCGGGGTGGCGTATCCGGTGAGGTAGACCCAGGCCACGGGAACCGGCTTGTCGAGGCGGATGTCCTGTCGGGCCGCGGCGGCGATGGCCGCCTCGATGTCGGGCTTGGTCCACGGCCCCTTCGGACCGGGGGTTCCGCGCAGGAGCCACTCGGCGAAGCTGCCCACATCCGCCACCCGGACGCAGCCGGAGGAGTGGAAGCGGACATCCTGCGCGAAGAGCCGCTTCTTGGGGGTGTCGTGCATGTAGACCGCATCCCTGTTGGGCATGTCGATGCGGATCTGCCCGAGGGAATTGATCTCGCCGGGGTCCTGCCGCAGGGTGTAGTTCACGGCCCGCTCGGTGGACCAGTCGAGGGTTTGCGGGTCCACCTCCAGGCCCTTGCCGTCGAAGACCCGGATCTTCATCCTGGCGAGGTAGGCCGGGTCCTTGCGCATATGGGGGATGATGTCCTTGCGGATCAGGGAGACCGGCACCGTCCAGGTCGGGTTGAGGTTGACGGCGGTGATGCGGGTTTCGACCGCGGGCGAGGGGCGGTCCGCCTTGCCCACCACCGCCACGTAGCGGCGCGCCACCCTCCCGCCCTCGACGGCCTCCACGGTGGCCGAGGGGATGTTCGCCACCACGTAGCGATCCCCGAAGGGAAAGGCGGAGCCCGCCAGGCGCTGGGCCGAGGCGGTGAGCTGCCGGTGCCGGGTGGCGGCGGGCACGTTGAGGGCCTCCAGGGTCCGGGCGCGCACCGCGCCGGATTCGGACAGCCCGTGCCGGGCCTGGAAGCGCTTGACCGCGGCCGTCGCATCGGCGTCGTAGTCCGCGCCGCCCGCGAGCGCGGCCGGGAGGTCGCCCTCCGCCGCGAGCCGCTGCCTCAGGGCCGACACGAGGGGCCCGCTGTCGCCCGGCGTCAGGACGATTCCCTCCGGCAGGACGGGCCACCCTCCCGCCTCCGCCAGGCGCTTGTACTGCCAGGCCGCCCGCATGGTGTTGATGAAGGTGCTCGCGTCCAGGGTCGGGCGCGGGTCCTGGGAGACCCGGACCGCC
>DATHAU010000718.1:0-1544 GCA_035296545.1 Microvirga sp. | reverse complement strand
GTTTCGCCCGCCGACGCCACGGACCGGATGATCGCCGCGCGCCAGCGCATCCGGAACGCCTTCGACGCGGTGGGCGCCGACTTCAGCGACCTCCTCATGGATCTCTGCGGCTTCCTCAAAGGCCTGGAGCTGATCGAGCGGGAACGGCGCTGGCCCCCGCGTTCCGCCAAGATCGTGGTGAGAATGGCCCTGGCCAGGCTGGCGGAGCATTACGGGATCGAATCGGCGGCCCGCGGCCCCGCGGCCTCGCGGGGGATCAGGGCCTGGCAGGCGGTGGTGATCGACGGGGGGCGGGTTTGAAGGGCAGGGTCCCGGGGCCGGAATCGGCCCGCCGATAGCCTAGGACGTCGCCAGCGCCATCTGGGCGTCGCGGCGGATGCGCTCGACCATGGATCTGACGCCGTTCGACCGTTGCGGCGTCAGATGCTCCTCAAGGCCAAGCTCCTTGAACAGGGCCAGGGCATCCGTGGAGAGCGCCTCCGAGGCGGTCTTGCCGTCGTAGAGGGAGATCAGGAGCGCCACCAGCCCGCGCACGATATGCGCGTCGCTGTCGCCGACGAGGTGGAGGACGGGTCCGCCCTGCGAGCGGTCGAGACCCGTCCGCAGCCAGACCTGGCTCGCGCAGCCCTGCACCTTGTTGGAATCCGTGCGGGCATCCTCCGGCAGCGGCTCCATGAGCCGCCCCAGCTCGATGACATAGCGGTAGCGATCCTCCCAGTCGTCGAGCAGCTCGAAGGTGGAGACGATCTCGTCAATACTCGGCAGCATGGCATTCCTGCTTTGGTCTGCCGACCATATAGGCGTCCGGGAGCTCTTTGGCGAGAAAGGCGCGACGATCAGCTGCGCGGCCTTGCCGCCTCGCCGCGCCACCCGGGCTGACGGTCTCCCGCCTGCAGCGTGTCCTTTGCCTTGGCTTCGGGTGCGGTGAGGCCGGAGGTGGTGAGGATCTTGTCGATCACCGCCTGCTTGGCGCCGTTGGGAAGCGCCTGCCACACGGTTTCCAGGTGGCCCGGATTGCTCTCCGCCGGAGGAGCAGGGGGCGCTGCTGCGGGCCCGCCCTTCTTCGGCGTCAGCCATGCATCGATGGCGGCCGTTCCCTCGCCCTGCTGCCGCACCGGCGAGTAGTAGAAGATGACGCCAACGACGAGGATGAAGCGGAGGATCGCGAACATGGGCCGGCTGCAGGTTGCCTGAACGGGGCGGACGGAATCCACCATAACGCGCAGCACCGGCGGCTGTCCGAGAACCTGCGAACAGGATGAATGAATCCTTACCCCGGATGCTCCCCTGGCGGGCAATGGCCAAGGCCATGGAATCGAACGCCGAATCCGTAACCTTGATGCAACGCGGACCGCAGGCGCGAATCCCGTGGGCTCGCAGCGGATCGCTCCCGGACCATGGGCCGCTCCCACCCTTAGGGTTCGCTTAAGCGGCATCTGCCAAGGTCTCCCGACAGGAAGACGAGGAGCGGCGGGAGCCGTCGCGCAGGACTTGCAGACAGATCTCACACCGCCCGGCCGAACTGCGCGATGGACCGACGAATG
>DATHAU010000717.1:0-11220 GCA_035296545.1 Microvirga sp. | reverse complement strand
GGTGATCGCGCCCCCGCCGCCGCCCAACGGCGCGGTGGTGGTCGCCATCGACGAGCCTTCCTTATCGGAAATCCGCCACCGCTGGCCCTGGCCGCGGGATCTTCACGCCCGGCTTGCCGAGCGCCTGCGCGCGGCGGGCGCAAGGGTCATCGCCTTCGACATCGTCTTCGCCGAGCCCTCGACGGATGACGCCGACAGGGCGCTCGCGCAGGCGCTGGGTCCCGACGTGGTGCTGGCGGCGTACGAAGTGACGACCCCAATGGAACAAGGAGTGCAGACCACCCGCGTCGGCCCCATCGATTCCCTCCTGGAGGCAGGCGCGGTCTCCGGCGTCGCCTCCGTTCATCTCGACGGCGACGCCTATCTGCGCCTGATGCCTACCCTGCCGGACGGTTTCGCGGCCCAGGTCCTGCGCCTGCGCGGAGAGCCTGTCCCGCCGCCGCCCGAAGGAGCCCTCATCCAGTATTTCGGCCCGCCCCGGTCCTACCCGACCGTGTCCTATTACCAGGCCCTCGACCCGGAGGCGTTTCTTCCGCCCGGCCGCTTCAAGGATCAGGTCGTGCTGGTGGGCCTGAGCCTGCAGACCGCCGCGACCATCGACGCGGGCGGGGCCGACGCCTTTCCCACCCCCTATACCCTTACGACCGAGGCCCTGACCTCCGGCGTGGAGGTGCAGGCGACGATTTTCGACAACCTGCGCCAGCGGCTCTACGTGGTGCCGGTGTCCCGTCCCGCCATGGTAGGTCTCGTGATCGCGGCGGCCCTTCTGGCCGCGGCCCTCTCGATCCGGGGCGTCACCTGGCGGACCGGATTGGCGGCCGCCTTCGTGGTCGCGTTCTTCATCCTCGGCGCCTGGATCCTGCTCCGGTTCGAGCGGGTCTGGGTTGCGCCGGCCATGCCGGTCGCGGCGGCGCTGGCGGTGTTCGGGACGCGCTTCGGCCTCGACTACGCCCGCGAGCGGCAGATGCGGCGCTCGGTGTCGGATGCCTTCTCGCGCTATCTCTCGCCCGAACTGGTCAGGCAGCTCGCCCGCGATCCCAACGCCCTGAAGCTCGGGGGCGAGCGGAAAAACCTCACGATCCTGTTCTGCGACGTGCGCGGCTTCACCACCCTGTCGGAAAAGCTCAAGGACGAGCCGGAGCGCCTCACGGCCCTCATCAACCGCCTGCTCGATCCCCTCTCGGAGGCGGTGCTGGCCGAGGGCGGCACCATCGACAAGTATATCGGCGACTGCGTGATGGCGTTCTGGAACGCGCCGCTGCCGACCCCGGATCACCCCCTGCGCGCCGTCGGCGCCGCCATGCGCATGATGGAGGCGGTCACCGCCCTGAACGCGGTTCTGCGCCGGGAAGGGGGCGAGGACGCGCCGGCCTTCGCCATCGGGGTGGGCATCAACACGGGCGATTGCGTGGTGGGCAATGTGGGCTCGCGCTGGCGCTACGATTACTCCGTGCTCGGCGACACGGTGAACCTGGCCTCGCGCCTGGAGAGCCTGTCGAAGGAATACGGCGTGTCCCTCATCCTTGGCCCCGCCACGGCCGAGGCGGTGCGCGAGCATTACGCCCTGATCGAACTCGACCGCATCGCCGTGAAGGGCCGCGCGGCGGAAACCGCCATCTTCACCGCCGTGGCTCCGGCGTCGCGCCGGGGGGACCCGGCGGTCGCCGAACTCCTGGACCTGCATCCGCGCCTCATCGAGAGCCTGCGCTCCGGCAGGATGGACGAGGCCGGAGCCCTGATCGGCCGCTGCCAGATCCTGATGCCCGCGCTCGCCGGCTACTACGGCCGCCTGTCGAAGCGCCTGCAAAGGAGCGCCTGAGCGCGGCGCTCGTCGGACCGGCGGCGCTCCTGCGAGCGATTCGCAAAGACCCGCAAAGGCTTGCGCCCCCAGCCGCACGGTCTATAAGGACGGCTCCGCTTGCCCCAGACCCGTGATCGCCGTGACGCCATGGACAAGATCCAGAAACTTGCCATCGGCAGCATATTCGTCGGAGCCGTCGTTCTCGCCCTGAAATATGCCGCCTATTCCATGACGGGCAGCATCGCGCTCTATTCGGACGCCCTGGAGAGCATCATCAACGTGGTGACCGCGGTGGCCGCCTTCATGGCGGTTCGCATGAGCGCCGCCCCTCCGGACGCCAACCACCCCTACGGCCACCACAAGGTGGAGTATTTCTCCGCCGTTCTCGAAGGCGTGCTGATCATCGTGGCGGCCCTGATGATCCTGCGGGAGGCCTCTATCGGCTTTCTCGCCCCCAAGGTGCTCGACGCGCCGGGCCTCGGCCTTGCCGTCAATGGGGCGGCGGCCGTCATCAACGCGTTCTGGTCCTGGATCCTGATCCGCGAGGGCCGCAGGCTGCGCTCTCCGGCGCTGGCCGCCGACGGGCGCCATCTTCTCACGGACGTGGTCACCTCCTTCGGGGTTCTCGCAGGCCTCCTGCTGGTGCCGGTCACAGGGCTGCACCAGCTCGATCCGGCCCTTGCGGCGCTGGTGGCCCTCAACATCCTCTGGTCCGGCTGGGGCCTGATGAAGGAGAGCATCGGCGGCCTCATGGACGAGGCGGTGCCCGAGAGGGTGCTGGTCCAGATCCGCGAGATCATCGCGGGCAATGCGGACGGCGCCCTCGAGGCGCACGACCTGCGCACCCGCCACGCGGGCCGCCTGACCTTCATCGACTTCCATCTGGTGGTGCCGGGCCACATGACCGTGACCGACGCCCACGAGATCTGCGACCGCCTGGAGCGGGCGCTCAAGGCGAAGGTCGAGGACGCCATGATCACCATCCACGTGGAGCCCGCCGAGAAGGCCAAGCACGCGGGCATCGTGGTGTTGTGAGGCGGCCGCTCCTGCGGCGGAGCATGGCGGGCTGCGCGCGACTTGCGTGAAGGCGCCTGTCATGGCATCCATGCCCCCATGACCGATTGTGCCAACCCGATCAAGGCCCTCTGGTGGCGCTCCTTCTAGGAGCGGCGCGTCGTCATGTCATGCAAACGAACGTCGCCGCCGTGACCGGCAGGCATCGTTCGTCCCCCTCGACAGGTCTCCGTCACGGCGGCTCCCATTTGGAGAAACCGCCATGCTCAACCCGATCGACCATCGTCCGACCATTCTCACCGGGGACCGACCCACCGGTCCCCTCCACCTGGGCCATTATGCGGGCTCCCTGAAGAACCGGGTCGCCCTTCAGGACAGCCACCGGCAATACCTGCTCCTGGCCGACGCCCAGGCGCTGACCGACAATGCCGGCGATCCCGCCAAGGTGCGCCGGAACGTGCTGGAGGTGGCGCTCGACTACCTCGCGGCCGGCATCGCCCCCGACAAGACGACGATCTGCGTTCAATCGGGCCTGCCGGCTCTCGCCGAACTGACCCTTCTGTACCTGAACTTCGTCACCGTCGCCCGGCTGGAGCGCAACCCGACGATCAAGGAGGAGATCCAGGCGCGGGGCTTCGGGCGCGATATTCCGGCAGGCTTCCTGTGCTATCCCGCGGCTCAGGCCGCCGACATCACCGCCTTCAAGGCCAGCGTCGTGCCCGTGGGCGAGGACCAGGCGCCCCTGATCGAGCAGACCAACGAGATCGTGCGCCGCATCAACCGGCAGGCCGGTCGGGACATCCTTCCTGAGGCCTGCGCCTTGATCCCCGCCGTGGGCCGGCTGCCCGGCGTCGACGGGAGGGCGAAGATGGGCAAATCGCAGGGCAACGCCGTCCCGCTCTCGGCGACATCCGACGAGATCCGCGAGGCGGTGCGGCGCATGTATACCGATCCCGGCCATCTGCGGGCCTCCGACCCGGGCCATGTGGAAGGCAATGTGGTCTTCACCTATCTGGATGCCTTCGACGAAGACCGGTCCATGGTGGAGGACCTCAAGGCGCGCTACCGGCGCGGGGGTCTCGGGGATACGTGCGTGAAGCGGCGGCTGGAGGATGTGCTGCAGGCTTTGCTGGCGCCGATCCGCGAGCGCCGTGCGGTCCTTGCCCGCGACCCCGGCTCCGTGTTCGGCCTGCTCCGCAGGGGCACGGAGGAGGCGCGGGACAGGACCCAGGCCACATGGGACCAGGTTCGGGCCGCGCTGGGGCTCTTTGCCTTCGAGACCTGAGCGGGAACGAAAAAAGGAGGGGGGCCTGCGCCCCCCTCCCCTTTCTTCATGCTTCAGGCCGATCAGCTGCGCTTGGGCGGCGAAGCGGGCCAGCTCTTGATGAGCGTGTCGTAGTTGATCGTCTCGCCCTTCGGCTTCTCGTTGGCCAGCTTGCGCTGGGGCGCGATGGTGCCGGCGGACTCCGCCTTCTTGAACCATTCCTCGGCGGTGGTCTTCGGGTTCATCTTCGGACCGCATTCGCCCTGGACGTTGGCGCGCTCGAGACGGGTGAGCACTTCGTCCTGGGCGGCCGCGAGCGCATCCATGGCCTGCTGCGGCGTCTTCGAGCCGGAGGAGGCGTCACCGATGTTCTGCCACCAGAGCTGGGCCATCTTCGGATAGTCCGGGATGTTGTTGCCGGTGGGGGTCCACTGCACGCGGGCGGGCGAGCGGTAGAACTCCACGAGGCCGCCGAGCTTGGGCGCGCGCTCCGTCATGGACTGGTGCCAGATGTCGCTTTCGCGGATGAAGGTGAGGCCCACATGGCTCTTCTTCAGCGAGACCGTCTTGGAGGTCACGAACTGGGCGTAGAGCCAGGCCGCCTTGCGGCGCTCCACCGGCGTGGACTTCAGCAGGGTCCAGGAACCCGCATCCTGGTAGCCGAGCTTCATGCCGTCCTTCCAGTAGGAGCCCTTGGGCGAGGGCGCCATGCGCCATTTCGGCGTGCCGTCGGCGTTCACCACGGGAAGGCCCGGCTTCACCATGTCGGCCGTGAAGGCGGTGTACCAGAACATCTGCTGGGCGATGTTGCCCTGGGCCGGCACCGGACCGGACTCGGAGAAGGTCATGCCCGCAGCCTGCGGAGGCGCATATTTCTTCAGCCAGTCGATGTACTTGGTGATCGAATAGACGGCGGCCGGGCCGTTGGTGTCGCCGCCGCGCTCCACGGAGGAACCGACCGGGCGGCAGCCTTCCATGCGCACGCCCCACTCGTCCACGGGCAGGCCGTTGGGAATGCCCTTGTCGCCGTTGCCGGCCATGGAGAGCCACGCGTCGGTGAAGCGCCAGCCGAGGGACGGGTCCTTCTTGCCGTAGTCCATGTGGCCGTAGACCTTGACGCCGTCGATCTCCTTCACGTCGTTGGTGAAGAATTCGGCGATGTCCTCATAGGCCGACCAGTTCACCGGCACGCCGAGATCGTAGCCGTACTTGGCCTTGAACTTGTCCTTCAGGTCCGCGCGCTGGAACCAGTCGTAGCGGAACCAGTACAGGTTCGCGAACTGCTGGTCGGGCAGCTGGTACATCTTGCCGTCCGGCCCGGTGGTGAAGGACTTGCCGATGAAGTCGTTGATGTCCAGCGTCGGCGAGGTCACGTCCTTGCCTTCGCCCGCCATCCAGTCGTCCAGGGCCACCGCCTGCTTGTAGCGGAAATGGGTGCCGATGAGGTCGGAGTCGTTCACCCAGGCGTCGTAGATGTTGCGTCCGGACTGCATCTGCGTCTGGATCTTCTCCACCACGTCGCCTTCCTGAATCAGGTCGTGGGTGAGCTTGATGCCGGTGATTTCCGAGAAGGCCTTGGCGAGGGTGCGGGCCTCGTATTCGTGGGTCGTGATGGTTTCGGAGACCACGTTGATCTCCTGGCCGACGAAGGGCTTGGCCGCGTTCACGAACCATTCCATCTCCTTGAGCTGCTCGTCCTTGGAGAGCGTGGAGGGCTGGAATTCGGAATCGATCCAGCGGCGGGCCTCCTCCATGCCCGCGAAGGCGCTGGTGCCCAGCGCCATGGCGACCACGCTCGTCGAGACGAAAAGTGCGAGGCGTCGACGCGATTGAGTCTGTTTCATTGTTTTCTCCCAGAATGTGCCCCAGCCGGCTTTCTGCCGGTCTTGTCGCCCCGCTCCGGATGGATCGGGAAGCTATGTTGAGTCCTTATCCTCTCACACGGCGCGGAACACCGCCGCCGCAAAGAGAAGAGAAAGACCGGATGCCCACCACAGGTCCGGGCCGACGAGCCCGAGCCAGGCAAGATGGATGAAAGCCGAGCCGAGAAGCGAGATGAAGAGCCGGTCGCCCCGGGTGGTCGGAATGCGTAAAGCACCCACCCGCTCGGTCTCCGGGCGGTAGATCGCCAGCACGGTCATGATCAGCAGCAGGCTGGCGATGCCCGCGAAGAACAGCCCCGTCTGCCACGTCCAGGCCATCCAGGTGAGATCTGTCATGCTGGCCTCCTTCAGACGCGGCCCAGGGCGAAGCCCTTGGCGATGTAGTTGCGGACGAACCAGATCACGAGGGCGCCGGGCAGGATCGTGAGCACGCCCGCCGCCGCCAGCAATCCCCAGTCCATGCCGGAGGCCGAGACGGTGCGGGTCATGGTGGCGGCGATGGGCTTGGCGGTGACGGAGGTGAGCGTGCGCGCGAGCAGCAGCTCGACCCAGGAGAACATGAAGCAGAAGAAGGCCGCCACGCCGACGCCCGAGGCGATCAGCGGCATGAAGATCTTGATGAAGAAGCGCGGGAAGGAATAGCCGTCGATGGCGGCGGTCTCGTCGATCTCCCGCGGCACCCCGGACATGAAGCCTTCGAGAATCCACACGGCGAGCGGCACGTTGAACAGGCAATGGGCCAGCGCCACGGCCCAGGGGGTGTCGAACAGCCCGATGGCCGAGTAGAGGTTGAAGAAGGGCAGCGCGAACACCGCGGGCGGGGCCATGCGGTTGGTGAGCAGCCAGAAGAACAGGTGCTTGTCGCCCAGGAACCGGTAGCGCG
Source organism: Microvirga sp. (assembly GCA_035296545.1). GTDB lineage: Bacteria > Pseudomonadota > Alphaproteobacteria > Rhizobiales > Beijerinckiaceae > Microvirga. The sequence continues at coordinate 4,375 of DATHAU010000717.1, read as the reverse complement.
AGAAGGCATAGGCCGCCGGCAGGGCGAACGAGATCGACAGCACCGTGTTGATGACCACGTAGGTGAGCGAGTTGATGTAGCCGGAGTACCAGCTCGGGTCCGTGAAGATCCGGATGTAGTTGTCGAAGGTGATCTCCCGCGGCCACAGGGTCAGGCCGGAGGTGATCTCCATGTTGGTCTTCAGGCTCATGTTCACGAGCCAGTAGATCGGCAGCATCAGGAACAGGAGATAGAGGGTCATCACCACCACGCGCCCGTTCACCCGCGGGCCCGACAGGGCCTTGTTGGCGGCGAGCGGCGCGGCGGTTGCCTTGGTGTCGGCGGAGCCGATGGCGACGGTTCCGGTCATGCCTCGACCCTGTCTCGTTGCGCATCCACGTTGGTCATCACCGTATAGAAGATCCAGCAGATGGCCAGGATGATGAGATTGTACACCAGCGACATGGCCGCCGCCTTGCCCAGGTCGAACTGGCCCAGCGCCAGCTTCACCAGATCGATGGACAGGAAGGTGGTGGCGTTGCCCGGCCCGCCGCCGGTGAGCACGAAGGGCTCGGTGTAGATCATGAAGGAATCCATGAAGCGCAGGAGCACCGCGATCAGCAGCACGCGCCGCATCTTGGGCAGCTGGATGGTGCGGAACACCGCCCAGCGCGAGGCCCCGTCGATGCGGGCCGCCTGGTAATAGGCGTCAGGGATCGATTTCAGGCCCGCATAGCACAGGAGCGCCACGAGGCTCGTCCAGTGCCACACGTCCATGACCACGATGGTGACCCAGGCGTCGAGCGGATCGCCCGTATAGTTGTAGTCGATGCCGAGACGGTTCACCACCCAGCCGAGAAGGCCGATGTCGCCACGGGCGAAAACCTGCCAGATCGTGCCCACCACGTTCCACGGGATCAGCAGCGGCAGCGCCATGAGGACGAGGCAGAGCGCCACCGTCCAGCCCTCCCGCGGCATGGCGAGCGCCACCGCGATGCCGAGCGGCACCTGGATCAGGAGAATGATCGCCGAGAACAGGAGCGTCCGCCACAGGGAATCGAAGAAGCGCCCGCCGAGCTCCTTGGAGGGATCGAGCAGGTCCTGGAACCAGGCGACCCCGTTCCAGAAGAACTGGTTGTTGCCGAAGGTGTCCTGCACCGAATAATTCACCACGGTCATGAGCGGCAGCACCGCCGAGAAGGCCACGATGGCGAAGACCGGCAGGACCAGGAACCAGGCCTTGTTGTTGAGGGTCTTGGTCATCGCGCCTGCCCTCCCGGCGGCTCGCCCGCGACGAGATGGCCGTCGGCGTAGATGTGCACGTGACGGGCGTCGATGAAGAGCGCAGCCTCGTCCCCGTCGATCGTCATGTCCTCCGGCACGCTGGCCGAAAGGGCGCGGCCCGCCATCTCCACGCGGGCGATGCGCGCGCGTCCGATGTCGTCGATGCGCCGCACCCGCACGGGCAGCCCGGCTCCCTTCTGCTGCAGGCGCACGAATTCCGGCCGGATGCCGAGCTCGATCCGCCCGGCCTGCGGCAGCGCCCGATAGGCGCGCTGAAGGGCCACGGGTTCGCTGCCGATGAACGCCGTCGCGCCCTCCACCCGGCAGGGCAGGATGTTCATGCCCGGCGAGCCGATGAAATGCCCTACGAAGGTATGGGCGGGTCGCTCGAACAGCTCGTCCGGCGTGCCGGTCTGCACCACGGCCCCGTCATGCATCACCACCACCTTGTCGGCGAAGGTGAGCGCCTCGGTCTGGTCGTGGGTCACGTAGATCATGGTGATGTCCAGCGCCCGGTGGATCTCCTTCAGGGTGGAGCGCAGCTGCCACTTGAGGTGCGGATCGATCACGGTGAGGGGCTCGTCGAACAGGATCGCCGCCACGTCGGGGCGCACGAGGCCGCGCCCGAGGGAGATCTTCTGCTTCATGTCCGCCGTGAGGTTGCTCGCCTTGCGGTCGAGCACCCGGGTGAGGTCGAGAAGCCGCGCGATCTCCTCCACCCGCTGCGCCGTCCGGTCCCGCGGGACGCGCCGGTTCTTGAGCGGGAAGGCCAGGTTCTCGCGCACGCTCATGGTGTCGTAGACCACCGGGAACTGGAACACCTGCGCGATGTTGCGCGCCTCCGTGGGCAGGTCCGTCACGTCCCGGTCGTCGAACAGGATGCGGCCGCGGGTCGGGCGCACGAGCCCCGAGATGATGTTGAGAAGCGTGGTCTTGCCGCAGCCCGAGGGGCCGAGCAGGGCATAGGCGCCGCCCTGGTCCCACACGTGGTTGATTTCCTTGAGCGCATAGTCCTGCGGCCCCTGCGGGTTGGGCCGATAGGCATGGGCGAGATGGTCGAGGTTGATGCGCGCCATGGATCCTGTTCCTTCACGCGGCTTTCTGCGACCGGTCGGCGGCCACGAGCCGGCCGCCCCCGTCGAACAGGAAGAGGTGGCGCGGGTCGAGATAGGCGGTCACCTGCGAGCCCGGCTCCAGGCGCTTCACCCCCGGAATGAGCGCGACGAAGCGGTGCTCGCGCGCATCCATGTGGACGAAGCTCTCGGAGCCGGTGATCTCGGCCACCGAGACGGTGGCGGGAATCGCGATCTCGTCGCCGCTCTTCGGCTCCAGGCCGAGATGGTGCGCCCTGAACCCCACCGTATATTCCCCGTCCGGAACGGCGCTGAACACGCCGGTGGCGCGCCCCTGCTCGCCGGCGCTCAAGGTGACGGCGCCGCCGGCCTTGCGGGCCGTCAGGGTATTGAGCGGCGGGTCGGAGAAGACCCGCGCCGTGGTGATGTCCCGCGGCTGGCGGTAGACCTGCGGGGTCGGGCCGAACTGGGTGACGCGGCCCTGGAACAGGGTCGCCGTGTTGCCGCCGAGAAGCAGCGCCTCGGAAGGCTCCGTGGTGGCATAGACGAAGATGGCGCCGGAGGCCGCGAAAACCCGCGGCAGTTCCTCGCGCAGTTCCTCGCGCAGCTTGTAATCGAGGTTGGCCAGGGGCTCGTCGAGCAGGACGAGATCGGCGCGCTTCACCAGGGCCCGCGCGATGGCGGTGCGCTGCTGCTGCCCGCCGGACAGATTGAGAGGCCTGCGGTCGAGATAGGGTTCGAGCTTGAGGAGGCGGGCCGCCTCCTGCACCCGCGCCTTGATCTCGCTCCCGGCGAGCCCTGCGACCCGCAGGGGCGAGGCGATGTTCTCGTAGACGGACAGGGACGGGTAGTTGATGAACTGCTGGTAGACCATGGCGACGCTGCGGCGCTGCACGGGCCATCCGGTCACGTCCTTGCCGTCCACGAGAACGCGGCCGCCGGAGGGCGCATCGAGGCCGGCCATGAGCCGCATGAGCGAGGTCTTGCCGGCGAGCGTCGCGCCGAGCAGCACGTTGAGCGTGCCGCGCTCCAGGGTCAGCGACACCTCCCGGATATGGGCCTCCGCCCCGACGGTCTTGCCGACATTGTCGAGAACGAGCGTCACGCCGCCGTCTCCCGCGGCTGACGGAAGGCGAACGGAGTCATGCCTGCCGACCAGGGAGCTCCGTTTGAAGCCTCGATGGGGAGATCATGCCGTGCGCCACGGGTCGCCTCTTCTTCCAAACGTCGTCTCCCTGCAGCCCTCTTCGGCGCGGCTTTTTCGTTTTTGATGTCTGCCAAGCCTAAGTGGGACGCAAAGGGAGCGCAAGAGCTTGCCGGGCGGTGTGGATCGCCTGCCCCAAACTAAATCAACGGGGCCTCATGGGCCCCGGCGGCCCGAGCGGAATCGGCCGGAGGAGCGGCCGACCGGATGGACAGGAAGGAGTCGGGCGGCGGGACGAGCCCGCCGCCCGGAGGGCTCAGCAATTCGTCCGCTGCTGGGTGGTGGTCGTGCCCGTGGCCGAATCGCTCGTCTGCTTCGTCTGGGTCGAGCAGCCGACGGTGCCGGTGGACTCGACGTTGCGGTGCTCGATCGTCACGTTCTTCTGGTCGGATGAAGACGCCCCGGCCGCGCCGCCGATGCCTGCGCCCACGGCGGCGCCCACCGGGCCTCCGACGATCGCGCCGGCGGCTCCGCCGGCCGCAGCGCCGGCCGCAGCGCCGCCGCTCTGGGCCAGGGCAAGGGTGGGAGCAGCCATCAGGCTGGCCGCCAGGACAAAGGTCAGATGCATGCGCATATCCATTCTCCGTCAATCGATGTCGATCAGGAAGGCGATCGCTGCCGGAACAACGGCTTGAGGGCTGGACCCGTTTCACCTTGGCCGTGTCCGTCTCCGGCCAAGCTTTCGGCTTGCTGCGCGGAGGAGCAGGTCCGTGGTGATAACGTCACGCCAAGCTTGCGGGGCCGGGGCGGACTATGCTTTGTTCGGGCCCGATTGCAGAGGAGCAAGGAATGGCCGATCTGGCGCTGAGGGCTCAAGGAATCTTCCAGAGCCTCA
>DATHAU010000716.1:0-3153 GCA_035296545.1 Microvirga sp. | reverse complement strand
TGAAGCAGGCGAAGCTCGAACTCACCGAAAAGAGCTTCGCCAGCGAGCTGGCGGTCCTGACCTCCGACATCAAGAAGGTTGCGGATGCAAGCCGCCGCACCCGCGACTACGCGGCCTTCGCCCTGCGCCAGGCCCTGGTGGACATCATCACGGCATTCCCGGTCTATCGCAGCTATGTGCAGGGCCCCGAGGCCTCCGCCGAGGACGCGGCGCTGATCCGGAGCACCGTCGAGGCCGCCAAGGCCTCGAGCCCCCTGCCCGACCGCAGCGTGCACGACTTCGTGGCCGCAACCCTCCTGGGCGGGGGCGAGGCGGGCGATTCGGCCGATGTTCGCCGCTTCCGCCGCCGCTTCCAGCAGCTCACCGGCCCCGTCATGGCCAAGAGCCTGGAGGACACCCTGTTCTACCGCTATGGCAGGCTGATCGCCCTCAACGAGGTGGGCGGCGACCCGGCGCATTTCGGGGTCGCTCCGGAGGCCCTCCACGAGGTCAACGCGGCCCGCGCCCGGGCCTGGCCCCACGCCATGATCGCCACGGCCACCCACGACACCAAGCGCGGCGAGGATGCGCGGGCGCGCCTGCTCGCCCTGTCGGAGATGCCGGACGAATGGGCCCGGGCCCTGGACCTCTGGCGCGAAACGATCTCGCCCCACCTCCCGGACGGGGCTGGGGCTCCCGACGCCAACGATGGGGTGATCCTTCTCCAGTCCCTTCTCGGGGCCTGGCCCCTGGAGCTGCTGGAGGAGGCCGGCCGCAAGCCGCTCGCCGCGTTCCGGGAGCGGATGGAGGCATACCTCACCAAGGCCCTGCGGGAGGCCAAGCGGCATACGACCTGGATCAATCCCAACGAGGCCTACGAGGGCGCGGCGCTGGACCTCCTGCGGGCCGTCCTTCAGCCCGGCGGCCCCTTCATGGAGGGTTTCGCTCCTCTCGCCCGACGCCTGTCGTTTCTGGGCATGTTGAACGGGCTGTCGCGCACGGTGCTCAAGCTCACCCTGCCGGGCGTGCCCGACATCTACCAGGGCACGGAGTTCTGGGACTTCTCCCTGGTCGATCCGGACAACCGCCGCCCCGTGGATTACGCGGCGCGGATCAAGGCGCTCGGGAAAAACGCCCCCCTGGAAACCCTGATGGAGAACTGGCCCGACGGGCGCATCAAGCAGCGCATCCTCTCGACCCTCCTGCATGATCGCGCCGCGGCGCCCGAACTCTATGGAGAGGGAGATTACGAGCCGCTGCCCGTTCGCGGGGGTCAGGCCTCCTGTCTGCTCGCCTTCGCCAGACGGCACGGCTCCGACACCCTCGCCGTGGTCGTGCCGCGCCTGTGGTCCCGCGTCGCGGAGAAGAACCGCCTGCCCCTGGATCGCGCCGCCTGGGGGGACGCGGCCGTTGCCCTGCCCGCGGGCCGCTGGCGCAACGTGTTGACCGGCGCGGACGCGACGATACAGGGTGGCGGGGCCCTCGCCGGAGACCTCCTGACGCCGTTGCCCTTCGCCGTGCTGAGACGCTCGGACCCTATGGATTAGCCCGCGTTTCCGGACCGGCGGGATGGCGCATTCATGCAACGCCCGTCGACAAACAGCCCTGTTCGGGTGAGACTTCCCGACGCCTCGCGCGTTGACGACGCGTATCTCTTCACCCTGCTTGCTCCCGGAACCTGCGATGAACGATAGAGTAGTGACCCCTGAGTTCTCGGCCAACGAGGTTGTGTCGCCCAGAGTCACGCGCCAGTCGCGGGTGCGGGAGGGACTCCCCTACCCGCTCGGCGCGCATTGGGACGGCCTGGGGGTCAATTTCGCGCTGTTCTCCGCCAACGCCACCAAGGTCGAGCTTTGCCTGTTCGACCAGGACGGAAAGCGCGAACTGGAGCGCATCGAGCTGCCGGAATACACCGACGAGGTCTGGCACGGCTACCTGCCGGATGCGCGGCCGGGCACCACCTACGGCTACCGGGTCTACGGGCCCTACGATCCCAAGGCGGGGCACCGGTTCAACCACAACAAGCTCCTCCTGGACCCTTACGCCAAGCAGCTCGTGGGCAACCTGACCTGGGACGATGCGCTGTTCGGCTACACCATCGGCTCGCCCGATGCGGATCTCTCCTTCGACAAACGCGACAGCGCCGCCTTCATGCCCAAGTGCCGGGTGATCGAGCCCGCCTTCACCTGGGGCCGGGAGCGCCGTCCCCGCACGCCGTGGGAGCGCACCATCGTCTACGAGGCCCATGTGCGCGGCTTCACCATGCAGCATCCGGCCGTGCCCAAGGAGCTTCGCGGCACCTTTTCCGGCCTCATGCACCATGAGGTCATGGACTACATCAAGAGCCTGGGCGTCACCGCCATCGAGCTGCTGCCGATCCATGCGTTCGCGGACGACAGCTACCTCATCGAGAGAGGCCTGCGGAACTACTGGGGCTACAACTCCATCGGCTTCTTCGCGCCGCAGCCGCGCTATCTGGCGACGCCCTTCGTGAACGAGGTCAAGGAGATGGTGAACCATCTCCACGACGCGGGCATCGAGGTGATCCTGGACGTGGTCTACAACCACACCGCCGAGGGCAACGAGCTTGGGCCCACCCTGTCCTTCAGGGGCATCGACAACGCATCCTATTACAGGCTCGCGCCCGATCCGCGCTACTACGTCAACGACACGGGAACCGGCAACACCGTCAATCTCAGCCACACCCGCGTGCTGCAGCTCGTCACTGACAGCCTGCGCTACTGGGCGCAGGAGGTTCAGATCGACGGGTTCCGCTTCGATCTCGCGACCATTCTCGGGCGGGAGCCGCACGGCTTCGAGGAGGACGGCCGCTTCCTCGACGCGGTGCGGCAGGACCCGGCGCTCAGCGGCGTGAAACTGATCGCGGAGCCGTGGGATTGCGGGCCGGGCGGCTACCAGGTCGGCCGCTTCTCGCCGGGCTGGGCCGAGTGGAACGACCGCTACCGGGACACGGTGCGGGCCTACTGGAAGGGCGACGAGGGCAAGCTGCCGGAACTTGCCGGACGGCTCACCGCATCCGCCGATCTCTTCAACAAGCGCGGACGCAAGCCCTGGGCCTCTGTGAATTTCGTCACGGCCCATGACGGCTTCACCCTCAACGACCTCGTGTCCTACAACGAGAAGCACAACATTGAGAACGGCGAGGACAACAAG
>DATHAU010000715.1:0-1626 GCA_035296545.1 Microvirga sp. | reverse complement strand
ATAAACTTTTTATGCGCAAAATAAATCCATTTAAAATCAGAGCCTTAGAAGTTTCCCTCGGCTCGGGATAGGCCCAGGAGCCGACGGAGGTCTTGAAGATCTCCATCGCGGTTCCGACCACATGGAAGAGCAGGATCACCTTCGCCTCGTCAGGCGTCTCGAGTCGAAGCGCCAGCAGCGCCAGCTGGATGACCACGGCCGAGAGGAAGATGAAGTCGTAGCGGGTCAGGGGCAGGTCCGCCGGATACCAGAGGCGGGTCCCGATCAGGAGAGCCACCATGAGGCCGCCGAACAGGCAGGCCCATCCCTGCTTCACCCCGAAGCGCAGGAATTCGTAAAGGCCCGAGGCGAGCTTGCCCTTTGCCGCGAAGCGCTGCCCCAGCCGCTCCTCGGCGGCGATGAACCGGGCCGTAAGGGGCCAAAGCCGGGCGGAGCTGGGCGCGGACGCTGGATCTTTTGGCAACAACATTGCCCCTCTATGGCATAGGGGCCCATCCCTGCCAAGTTCGGCCAAAAGATCGGTGCGCTCCCTGCCAAGGGCGTGTATTGAAAGGCCTTACGGTAAAGACGATGGAGCGCGTCCGGCGCTCGGATCAGGGAGCCTTGCGGCATGAAGACAGGGTTGGACGGAAAGCGCGCGCTCGTGCTGGGCGCAAGCAAGGGCTTAGGCTTCGGCATCGCCGGGGGCCTGGCGGAGGAGGGCGCCCGCGTCGCCATCGCCAGCCGCTCCATGGAGGGCTCGAAGGCCGCGGCCGACAGGATCGGCCGGGACGTGCTGCCCTTCGTCTGCGACACGGGCAAGGTGGATCAGGTCGATGCCCTCGCCAGGGACGTGACGGAGGCGCTGGGCGGAGTCGACATCCTCATCCTCAACAGCGGCGGCCCGCCCCCCGGAGGCGCCCGGGGCGTCTCGTCGGACCAGTGGCGGCAATCCTTCGAGGCGATGTTCGTCAATCTCGTGCGCATCGCCGACCATCTCCTGCCCGGGATGATCGAGCGCAGGTTCGGCCGCATCATCTCGGTGATCTCCTCGGGCGTGATCCAGCCGATCCCGAACCTTGCCATCTCCAATGCCATCCGGCCCGCCCTCGTGGGATGGGGCAAGACCCTGTCCAACGAGGTCGCGTCCTCCGGCGTCACCGTGAACGCCATCGCGCCCGGCCGCATCGCCACCGACCGCCTGAAGCAGCTCGATGCCGCCAATGCCGAACGCACCGGCCGCCCTGTCGAGGACGTGGCCGCGGCGGCGCGGGCCGGCATTCCGGCGGGCCGCTATGGCGAGATCGAGGAATTCGCGGCGGCGGCGGTGTTCCTCGCCAGCGAGAGGGCCTCGTTCATGACCGGCTCGATCCTGCGGGTCGACGGCGGGCAGATCTCATCCGTGACCTAGAGGCATGGCGCGCGGTCCCCTTCCCCGCTACGCTCGCCGGTCCGGTCCGTAGGATCGGCGGGATGACACTCTCCGGCTCCACCACGTCATGGCCGGGCTTGTCCCGGCCATCCCGATAAGAAGAGCGTTGCGCTCTTAGCAATCGAGATCACCGGCACAAGGCCGGTGATGACAAGCAGAGTGTCATTCCCGGCCGGAGCGAAGCGGAGGGGAAGGGAAGCCACACTGCTGCCCTG
>DATHAU010000714.1:0-2008 GCA_035296545.1 Microvirga sp. | reverse complement strand
TGCGATCCTTGCCCACCGCGTCGCTGATTTCCGCCGCGAGGGAAACCCTCTCCTCGATTTCCATGCGCATGGCCGCGGAGTATTTCACCACCCGGTTGCGGCCCCGCGCCTTGGCCCGGTAGAGGGCGATGTCGGCAGCCTTCATCAGCTCCCCGGGATCGGCGCTATGGTTGGGAAAGGCGGCGACGCCGACGCTCGCCCTGCTGACGATGGTTCTTCCCGCGTAGGAGAACGGCTCCCGCAGGGTCTCGATCAGGAACTCGGCGAAGCGGGCCGCATGTTCCAGCTCCAGGGGCTCGACCACGAGCACCGCGAACTCGTCGCCGCCCAGCCTCGCCACCACGTCGCACTCCCTCATCATGGCCGAGAGGCGGGCCGCGATCTCCTTCAGGAAGGCGTCGCCGGCGTCGTGCCCGAGGGTGTCGTTGACGTCCTTGAAGTCGTCCAGATCGATCAGGATCAGGCTGACGCTGGTTCCGTTCTGCCTGGCCCTGGCGAGCGCCTGCTCGAACCGGGCCTGGAAGAAGGTGCGGTTGGGCAGACCCGTCAGGTGATCATGGTTCGCGGCGCGCCAGATCTTCTCCTCGGCGGCCTTGCGGTCGGAGATGTCGAAGGAAATGCCCACGATCCTTCGGGGGCCGGCCTTCTCGGCCCGCGCCCCGAACCACATGGTCCCTCCCCCGGGCAGCATGTAGCGGAATTCGATCGTGCCGGCGCCGCTGGCCTCGATGTCGCTCATGAAGCGTTCGCGAACCCCCCGGTCGTCCGGATGGAGTCTTTCCAGAAACTCCGAGATCAGGCCCGAGCCGATGCCGAGCAGCTCCATGGAGTTCTGCGAGCGCGTGATGTAGTTCGTTTCCAGGTCCTGCTCCCAGGCGACCATGCGCCCGGCCCGGAGCGCGAGGCGCAGCCGCTCCTCGAGGCGCTGGCGCTCCGTGACGTCCGATTGCGTGCCCACGAAATGGGTGACGGTCCCGTCGGGGCCGCGGACCGGCGAGATCGTGAGCTCGTTGACGAAGGTGCTCCCGTCCTTGCGCCGGTTGACGAGGGTTTCCTGGACGACGCGGCCGTTCTGGAGCGCCGACCGGATTCGGGCAAGCGCCGACCGGTCGGTCTCGGGTCCCTGGAGGAAGCGGCAGTTTCGCCCCACCGCCTCTTCGTCGGAATAGCCTGTCAGGCGCTCGAAGGCCGGATTCGTGTAGATGATCTGGTTGTCGGGCGAGCGGGCGTCGGTGATCACGACCCCCTGGGCGATTGCCGCGAGGGAGCGGTCGCGCAGCTCCAGGCTGGCTCCGATCCGCTCCGCGCTTTTCCGGGCAGCCTCCACGGCCCCCGCATAAAGCTGACGTTGCACCGCCTCCCGGCGCAGGAACGCGAAGGCGGTGGAGGCCAGGGCAAGAGCCAGCGCCACCGACCCGGCCATGTACCACAGGAACCGGGTCATGGGAGCATCGTAGGCGGCCCGAGGGATCGACACGTGCGCCGACCAGCCGAGCAGGTTCGATTTCTTGAAGGCGGTGACCGTGGGCGCCCCGTCCAGGGTCGCGCCCTCGTAGATCCCCTCCACGGACGCGGCTCGGGCCGCGAGGGTCTGGTCGCTCGGGCGCTGCCCTATGGCGTCGGGCCGCTCGTCCGATGCGGCGATGCGGCCCGCTCCGTCGATGAGGAACGAGCGCCACTCCGGATTGATCCCGTGGCCGATGACCCTGGACAGGCGCTCCGGCGAGATCACGGCGGTGAGGACGTAGCGAAGCTCGCCGTCCCTCGCCACGGCCACCCTGATGCTGACCCGGGGCCTCGGATCGCCCGCGAGAGGTCCGGGACCGGACAGGTTGCCGATGGCCGGCTGGCGGGTGGCGACCACCCTCCTGTAGCTTTCATCGTCGGCGACGCCCGGCAACGGCGCGCCGGGGGGCAGGCGCGTGTTCACCACCTGCCGACCCGCCGGATCGGCCAGGACGACCACGTCCCACTCCTTCATCTGCTCGCGGAAGCGGGAGGCCTGGGC
>DATHAU010000713.1:0-3258 GCA_035296545.1 Microvirga sp. | reverse complement strand
CCCCAGGGCGAGACCTTCCAGGCGCGCTGGAAGCGCGAGCGCAGGGGGAACCCGGCATGAGCGCCCGCGACGACATCTTCAACAACATCCGCCGGTCCCTCGGCGTGAAGGGCAACGAGACGATCCGCCGGCAGATCGCCGCCGAGCGGCTGGAGCGCGCGCCCAGGGGCGTGGTGCCGGCCCGGGGCCAGGTGTCCGGCGAGGAGCGGCTGGCCCTGTTCAAGGCGCAGGCCGAGGCGGCCTTCACCACCGTGACGGAGGTCGACTCCGCCGCCGAGGTGCCGCAATCCATCGCGCTGTTCCTGCGCAACCACAACCTGCCGGCAACGCTGCGCATGGGCGACGACCCGCGCCTCAAGGCCATGCCCTGGGCCGACACCACCCTGGAGATCGCCCACGGGCCGAGCGCGGGCGGGGACCTCAACGCGGTCAGCCACGCCTTCGGGGCCGTGGCCGAGACCGGCACCCTGGCGATGGTCTCGGGGCACGAGAATCCCTCGACCCTGAACTTCCTTCCCGACAACCACATCATCGTGGTCTCGGCCAAGGACATCGCGGGGGATTACGAATCGGTCTGGAACCGGGTGCGCCATGCCTTCGGCAAGAGCAGCATGCCCCGCACGGTCAACCTGATCACCGGCCCGTCCCGCTCGGGCGACATCGAGCAGACCCTGCTGCTCGGGGCCCACGGCCCGCGGCGGCTGCATGTGGTGGTGGTGAGGGGTTAGTGGTTGGTGGTTGGTGGTTGGTGATTGGTAGGGGACAGCGGTGGCGTCTTCCCGTCAACGCCCATCGCATTTGACCGCCGCCTCATCCCCACTCACTATCAACGACCAACCACAAACCATCCTCCGCGAGGCCCCATGCCCTCCCGGCCCTTCATCTTCCGCACCGTCCGCTGGTCCGCCTGGGAGGGCTGCGAGGCGGGGCTGGAGCATGTGGACCTGAGCCCTTCTGACGGCGGCATCCAGGTGTCCGGCGTGGTGATCGGCCGCGATGGCGAGGCGAGGTTCGGCCTCGCCTATCGGTTGAGGCTCGACTCCTCCTGGCGCACGCGGGACGCCCATCTCCGGACCACCTCGGGACGGGCGCTGCATCTGGAGAGCAACGGGCAAGGCGCCTGGACCGAGAACGGCAGGAGCCGGCCGGACCTCCAGGGCTGCATCGACATCGACATCCAGGCGACGCCGCTCACCAACACCCTGCCGATCCGCCGCCTCGCATGGACGGCCGGGGAGAGCCTCGACATCCGCCTGTGCTACGTGGAGGTTCCCGGCCTCGCGGTCCTGCCGCAGGACCAGCGCTACACGGCGCTGACGCCCGGCTCCCTCTACCGCTTCGAGAGCCTGGAGAGCGGCTTCACGGCCGACCTGCCGGTGGACGGGGATGGCCTCGTGCTGGATTATCCCGGCCTGTTCCGGCGCCTGGCCTGACCCCTCCCGCAACCGTGACATCCGGGCGCGGCCTGACCCCTGGCGCGCCCTTGAGAATTCATGTAAGTGTTTGTAATTACATGAAGTTTTTAACAGTTCTAAACGAGAGCCCCCATGATCGTCTGCTCCTGCAACGTTCTCTCCGACGGCGACGTGAAGGCCTGTCTCAAGCCGGGGCCGGACTGCCCGCGCACGCCGGCCCAGGTCTATCGCTGCCTCGGCTGCAGCCCAAGTTGCGGGCGCTGCGCGCGCACGATCCGCGCCATCATGGACCAGGCCCTGGCCGATGCGGGCGCGCAGCCCATGGGGGCCTGCCGGCGCGGCTGCTGCCCGACGCCCCCGGAGAAAGCCGCCGCCGAACCCACCCTTTGAACAAAGGGACTTCCGCCCCAGTTCATAAATCCTCTAAAGAGGGAACGGCGCTCCCGGCGCCGGATGGACGAGAGGGTAGGAATGAAGGGCGATCCGAAGGTTATCGAGTATCTCAATCGCGGCCTGCGCAGCGAGCTGACGGCGGTGAACCAGTACTGGCTGCATTACCGGCTCCTGGACGATTGGGGCTACAAGAGCCTCGCCAAGACCTGGCGCAAGGAATCCATCGAGGAGATGCACCACGCGGACCGCTTCATCGAGCGCATCATCTTCCTGGAAGGCTTCGCCAACCTGCAGGTGCTCGATCCCCTGCGCATCGGCCAGAACATCCAGGAAATCCTCGAATCCGACCTCGCGGCGGAATACGAGGCCCGCAACCTCTACGGCGAAGCGGCGGGCTATTGCGACAGCGTCGGCGACCGGGTGTCCAAGAACCTGTTCGAGGAGCTGATGGCCGACGAGGAAGGCCATATCGACTTCCTCGAAACCCAGATCAACCTCGTGGAGCAGATCGGCGTGGAGCTCTACGCCCAGAAGCATATCGGCGGGCTTGAGGGCGATCATTAATGGCGTGGAGCCTCACACAACTTTTCAGGCTGGTGCACGCGCATCGCGGAGATCCACCAGCCTTTCTTTTGTGTTGATGCCGTGAACGATCAAAGCAACACGAAAAGTCAACGTAAATGGGCCAGCTTTCCCTATGCCCGGCGGGCAGAGGAGGCCCGGCTTGCGCACGAGGAGGCCCATAGAGCCTTTCGCGTCATGAACCGCAGGCATGACGACACTGATCCTGCAACCAAAGCATGGAATTCGGCCCTCGAACGCTTCCGCGCAGCAATGGCTGTCGTCTACCCGCCGGGCTTTTGGGTTGCATATGAAAACCTGCCCAATGGAGATCAGGACTCCATTGAGGCCGCTATCGCCTTTTTGGAAGCAGATCCCTGGTTCTTCCGCTCGGGCGATGTGAAGGCCGATCTCATCCGTCAGCTCAAGCGCTTACCCTTGAGTCATGATCAAGCCTCCCGCCTCAGGCAGGTCGTGCTGAATCTTGTCGACCAGCGCGACGGACGAGAGTTTCGATGGTACTGCCGCCTGGCCAGACACATCGATGGGCCTGATCTGCGCAACCAGCTGGAACGCCGCCTGCGGGATGCGAACGGAAACGTTCGCCGCCGGGCCGGCTGGGTGCTCGATGTCCTCGGACCTGACCCTGCCGTTCGGGCTAAGCGGTCCCGGTAGAGGCTCCCAGCTTCCCGGGCTCCTCGATCGCTGCGATCGGCAGCTCGACGATGCGGATTTCCGGATCGTCTGGGTCGATCTGGATGGAGAAGCCGAGGCTGCGGCACATGTCGAGCATGGTGGTGTTCTCGCGCAGCACCTGGCCCTCGACCTCGCGCAGGCCCTCCGCCTTGGCCCATTCGATCATCAGCCGCATCAGCTCCCAGCCGAGGCC
>DATHAU010000712.1:0-6498 GCA_035296545.1 Microvirga sp. | reverse complement strand
GGCCTTCCTCTTCATGGGCGGCCATCACGACCTCAACATCCGCGGGGCGTTCCTCCACATGGCGGCCGATGCGGCCGTGTCGCTCGGCGTGGTGCTGGGGGGCCTGGGCATTCTCTGGACCGGCGCCGCCTGGATCGATCCCGCGCTCGGCCTCGTCATCGCGGCCGTGATCGTCTGGGGCACCTGGGGGCTGCTGCGGCAATCCCTGGCCCTTTCGCTCCATGGGGTCCCGGGCGGCATCGCCCTGTCTGAGGTCAGGACAGCCCTGGAGGGGATGCCGGGGGTATCCGGCGTCCATCACCTCCATGTCTGGGCGGTGAGCACCACGGAGGCGGCGCTCACCGCCCATCTGGTCATGCCGGGCGGCCACCCCGGGGACCCTTTCCTGGCCGAGGCCCGGCGCAGCCTGAAGGAGCGCTTCGGCATCGGGCACTCGACCCTGCAGGTCGAGGTCCATGCGGGCGGACACGACCACGGCGACGATTGCCCGCTGGATCGCCAGGACCCCCACTCCCATGACCACGAGGGCCACGATCATGGGGGCCACCCCCACGGCGGGAAGCCATCGCGTCTTTCGCCGTAATGGCCTATCAAGCGTGATCCCGCTCGTTCCAAGGATGGATCCATGCCCCGCGCTCTTCTCATCGTGCTCGATTCCGTCGGTATCGGCGGAGCGGAGGACGCCGACGTCTACGGGGACGTGGGCGCCGACACGGTGGGGCATATCGCGGAAGGCTGCGCCGCGGGCCGGGGCGACCGGGAGGGCTTGCGCCAGGGCCCGCTCCGTCTGCCGCATCTGACGGCCCTCGGCCTGGGCCTCGCCTGCGAAGCCTCCACGGGACGGATGCCGCCGAACCTTGCGCCTCCGGGACCCGTGAAGGGGGCCTGGGGCTATGGGGTCGAAACCTCCAAGGGGAAGGACACCCCGTCCGGCCATTGGGAGATCGCGGGGGTTCCGGTGGATTTCGACTGGGGCTATTTCCCCAACGCGGTTCCCACCTTCCCGGCCGAGCTGACGGCGGCGCTCGTCGAGAGAGCGGGGCTTCCCGGCATCCTGGGGGACAGGCACGCCTCCGGCACCGCGATCATCGACGCGTTCGGGGCCGAGCACATGCGCACCGGCCGGCCGATCTGCTACACCTCCGTGGACAGCGTGCTGCAGATCGCCGCCCATGAGGAGAGCTTCGGCCTCGAGCGGCTCTACGACCTGTGCCGGATCGGGCGCGACCTCTGCGACCCCTACCGGATCGGCCGCGTCATCGCCCGTCCCTTCGTGGGCTCGCCGGAGACCGGCTTCAGGCGCACGGCCAACCGCAGGGATTTCGCCACGCCGCCGCCCTCGGACACGATCCTCGACACCCTGACGGGGGCGGGCCGCGCCGTGGTCACCGTAGGCAAGATCGGCGACATCTTCGCCCATCGCAGCACGGGCCGGGAGATCAAGCCCGACGGCAACGACGCCTGCCTGTCCGCCGCCCTCGAGGCCATGCGGGGCCTGCCCGACGGGGGCTTCGTCTTCGCCAATCTGGTGGATTTCGACAGTGAGTTCGGCCATCGCCGCGACATCCCGGGCTACGCCGCCGCCCTGGAGGCCTTCGACCGGCGCATCCCCGAGATCGAGGCTTCCTTGAGCGCGGGCGACCTGGCGATCATCACCGCCGACCACGGCAACGACCCCTCCTGGCGCGGCTCCGACCACACCCGGGAGCACGTGCCGATCCTGAGCTTCGGGCCCGCGGCAGGCCCGGGCAGCCTCGGCAGGCGCGGGAGCTTTGCGGATATCGGGGCCAGCGTGCTGGCGCATCTGGATGTCCCCCATACGGGCAAGGGGACGCCCTGGCTTTGACGGGGGCCATCGGGCGCCGCGTCATCTTCCCGCCCCCTCGCGGGGAGGAATCGAGGATGGGTGTCGGAAAGTCAGGGCTCTGCTGCTTCAACGAAGAGCGCCAGGGCTGCTACAGCGCCTCACTTTCTGACCGTCTCACCCAGCCGCACCACCCCCACTCCTACCCCTCCCCGCAAGGGGGAGAGGACAAGGCGGCGCGGCCAAGCTCGAACCTCTCGCCAACCCCCCGGCCATTGACGCCACCGCAACTTTGCACCACTCTTCCATAGATCGTTAAGGAGGCTCTCCGGACGATCTGTGGGGAGTCTTCCCGTTCTCGCGTGGAAGATCATTCATGAGCTCGCCTAACCGCTCGACCCATATCCGGCTCACCTCTCACCCCGAGCCGAATGCGGCCACCATCCGCCATCCCATCAGGTGGGGCGCCAAGGATCCCAAGGAGCGCGGGCCGGTCATCGGCACCGTCACCAATCCGGCCGACCACAACGTGATCGGGGCCCATGGCGGCTCCTATTCCCTCTACAGGGCGCTGGCGATCTCCGCCCGGGCGCTCAACCCCCTGGCGCGGCCTGACCTGCACAACACCCATCCCACCGCCGAAATCGGCCCCTATCCGCAATGGTATGAGCCGGGCAGGATCGTGTCCCTCGACCCCTGGGGCCATATGGTCGGGCAGGTCTTCCATAGCGAGATCGCCGGCGGCCTGGATGTGCGCCCCTCCATCGCCGTCACCAAGGCCCGCCTCAACATGCCCGAGATCCTCTCGGCCATGGGGCTGAAGCGCCTCAAGGCCGACGGCGGCGTGCTGCACGAATCCGGCGACATCTCCGTGACCAAGATCGCGGTCGATCCGGTCTGGCACCTGCCCGGCATCGCGGAGCGCTTCGGCTGCTCCGAGGGCGAGTTGCGCCGCACCCTGTTCGAGCAGACCGGCGGCATGTTCCCGGAACTGGTCACCCGTCCCGACATGAGCGTGTTCCTGCCGCCCATCGGCAACATCACGGTCTATGTGATGGGCGACGTGAGCCGCCTGAGCGACGAGAAGACGCGGATCGCCTGCCGGGTGCACGACGAGTGCAACGGCTCCGACGTGTTCGGCTCGGACATCTGCACCTGCCGGCCCTACCTCGTGCATGGCATCGAGGAATGCGTGCGGGAGGCGCAGGGCGGCGGCGTGGGCGTGATCGCCTATAACCGCAAGGAAGGCCGGGCGCTCGGCGAAGTCACCAAGTTCCTGGTCTACAACGCCCGCAAGCGGCAGGAGGGCGGCGACTCGGCCGCCACCTATTTCGAGCGCACCGAATGCGTGGCCGGCGTCCAGGATGCCCGCTTCCAGCAGCTCATGCCCGACGTGCTGCACTGGCTCGGCATCCGCCGCATCGACCGGCTCATGTCCATGTCCAACATGAAGTACGACGCCATCGCGGGCTCGGGCATCGAGGTGGTGGAGCGGGTGCCGATCCCGCCCGAGCTGGTGCCGCCGGACGCGCAGGTGGAGATCGAGGCCAAGAAGGCCGCGGGCTACTACACCCCCGAGGGCGCGCCGGATGCCTCCGAGCTGGGGCAGGTGAAGGGCCGCGACCTGGAGCGCTTTTAACCTTCCGCGCAAACGGCTGGGCACAGGCGTGCCGGGCAAGCCATGACCTATGCTATCGCTTCTCCGATGGAGAGCACCGGAGTCCTGCGTGACGGACCAGCCTGACCTTTCTTCCGATACCCGAGCCGCCCGCAGCCTCCTGTCCGCCGCGGCGGTGCGCGAGCGCGCGCACCGGATCCTGGCGCACGGCCTTGCGGGCCGCCTCCGGCATTTCACCGTGGATCTCGGCCGCCTCGATGCTTGCGCCGACGAGGTGGTGGCGACGATCCGCGAGGCCTATCCCTCCCTGGACATTCCCTTCCATGCCCGCTGGCGCCATTTCGCGGCGGGCGGCCATGACCGCTGGGAGGCGGTGATGCACGGAGCCTCCTGGGGCAGCCCCGCCGCCATGGCCCGCGCGGCCTTCGATCTGGCCATCGTGTCGGTCCTGCTCGATGCGGGCGCCGGGCCGCAATGGCGCTACCAGGAGGGCCGGACCGGCGAGACCTACGCCCGCTCCGAGGGCCTGGCGGTGGCGAGCTTCGACATGTTCGTGAGCGGCGCGTTCTCGATGAGGCCCGAGGACCCGTTCCGGGTCGATGCGGGCGCCCTGCTGACCCTCGCGGCGGAGGATCTCGCGGCCGGTTTCCAGGCCGGTCCCGATAACCCCCTCGTGGGGCTCGAAGGCCGCGCCTCGCTCCTCAACCGGCTGGGCCGCACGGTGGCGACCAATCCGGACATCTTCGGGCAGGACGACGATCCGCGCCCCGGCGGCCTCTTCGACGTGATCGCGGCGACCGCCGAGGGGGACCGGATCCGGGCGACCTCGATCCTGGAGGCCCTGCTCGCCTGGCTCGGGCCGATCTGGCCCGGCCGCATCGCCCTTGGGGGCGTCGATCTCGGCGATACCTGGCGCCATCCCCTGGCGGAGGCGCCGGACGCCACAGGGGGGCTGATCCCCTTCCACAAGCTGTCGCAATGGCTGTCCTATTCCCTCATCGAGCCCCTCCAATGGGCGGGCTTCACGGTGGTGGACGTGGATGGGCTCACGGGCCTGCCCGAATACCGCAACGGCGGGCTTTTCCTCGATGCGGGCGTGCTCGCCCTCAAGGACCCGGCCGATGCGGGCCGCCCGCACCCGGTGGATTCGCAGCTCGTCGTGGAATGGCGGGCCTTGACGGTGGCCCTTCTCGACCGCATTGCCGAGCCGATCCGGGCGAGGCTCGGATTCGCCGCAGAGGACTTCCCCCTTGCGAAAGTGCTGGAAGGCGGCACCTGGGCGACGGGGCGCAGACTGGCGAGGGAGCGGCGCGGCGACGGCTCGCCCCCGCTCGGCGTGATCAGCGACGGGACGGTGTTCTAGATGAATCAGCATACGACGATCAAAGAGGGACAGAGCATGCAGGGCGTCACGGTGGTCGATCATCCCCTGGTTCAGCACAAGCTGACCCTGATGCGCGACAAGGAGCGCTCCACGAAAGGCTTCCGCCAGCTCCTCAACGAGATCGGCATGCTGCTCTGCTACGAGGTCACCCGCGACCTGCCCATGGAGCGCATCCGGATCGAAACGCCGCTCACCACCATGGAGGGGGCGCAGATCGCCGGCAAGAAGCTGGTCTTCGCCCCGATCCTGCGGGCCGGCGTCGGCTTCCTGGACGGCATGCTCACCCTGGTTCCCGCCGCCCGCGTGGCCCATATCGGCCTCTACCGCGATCCCGAATCGCTCCAGGCGGTGGAGTATTACTTCAAGGCTCCGTCCGATCTCGCCGACCGCATGGTGCTGGTGCTCGATCCCATGCTCGCCACCGCCAATTCGGCGGTGGCCGCCATCGACCGCCTGAAGGAGCGCGGCGCCAAGGACATGCGCTTCGTCTGCCTGCTCGCCGCCCCCGAGGGCATCGAGAAGCTGCGCGGCTCTCATCCCGACGTGCATATCTGGACCGCCTCCATCGACGAGCGCCTCAACGATCACGGCTATATCGTGCCAGGCCTGGGCGATGCGGGCGACCGCATGTATGGAACGCGCTAGAGCTTCAGGCTTTCTCCCCTCGCCTCTCAACGAACGGATCATCGCCTTGCGCTTCATCGTCGCCGACTGGGGAACGACCCGCTTCCGCGGCTATCTGATCGAGGACGAGACGATCCTCGACCAGGTCTCGTCCCAGGAGGGGGTCTCGGCCCTGCAGGCGGGGCAGCACCGGGACGTGTTCATGCGCCAGTGCGGGCGCTGGCTGGAAGCGGAGCCGGGAGCTCCCGTGCTCCTGGTCGGCATGGTGGGAAGCCGGGAGGGCTGGGTGATGGCCCCCTACGCCGCCTGCCCCGCCGGACCCGCGGAACTGGCCGCGGCGATGATTCCCGTCGATCTCGGCCACGGGCGCAAGGCCCATATCGTGCCGGGCCTCTACGGCGAGCCCTCCCCCGGCGCGTCCGACGTGATGCGCGGCGAGGAGACCCTGGTGCTCGGCGCGGGCGTCGAGAACGGGCTGATCTGCTCGGCGGGCACGCACCCCAAGTGGATCGAGATGCGGGACGGCTGCGTCCGGCGCTTCGCCACCTTCATGACCGGCGAGATGTACGGGCTGCTGCGCGAGCATTCCATGATCGGCCGCCCGGCCACGGAGCCGGAGGACCCGGCAGGCTTCGATCTCGGCCTGGATGCGGCCGAGCGCAACAGCGGTTGCGATGGTGATACGCGGGCCGGCCTGCTTCATCTCCTCTTCGGCGCGCGGGCCGCCGTGGTCTCGGGCCGCATGGCCACCAACCTGCTCGCCCCCTACCTCTCGGGGCTGCTGACGGGGGACGAGATCAACGGCGCCCTGTCGCAGTTCGGCCGCCCCGAATCGGTGACGATCCTCGCGGAGGAGGCCCGGGCCGACCTCTACGTCCATGCCCTGGCCCGCCACGGCATCAAGGCCGAGGTCAGGCCCCCGCAACAGGCGCTCATCGCCGGCCTGGCGCGGATCGTGCGCCATCACGCGCAGGGGTGAGCTGCGCCTCTTCCCTCCCCCTTGCGGGGAGGGGAACTCACATCGGCGGGATGACAGGGGCTCCTTTCGCCCATACAACATGCGCCTCG
>DATHAU010000711.1:0-1501 GCA_035296545.1 Microvirga sp. | reverse complement strand
CGATCCGCGCATCGGGCGCGTGCTCGACGAGGTGAAGCGCAGGGAGGCCCAGGGCTTCGCCTTCGAGGGGGCGGACGCCTCCTTCTACGTGCTGGTCAAGCGCATGCTGGGCGAGGTGCCGGCCTTCTTCGACGTGGAGCGTTTTTCCGTCAACGTGGAGCGCCGATTCAATGCGCTCGGCGAGATGGTGACCGCGTCGGAGGCCATCGTGAAGGTGCGGGTGGGCGACGAGATCATGATCTCGGCCGCCGAGGGCAACGGCCCGGTCAATGCCCTCGACGTGGCCCTGCGCAAGGACCTGGGCAAGTACCAGAACCTGATTCAGGACCTGGAGCTCGTCGACTACAAGGTCCGCATCTATCAGGGCGGCTCGGACGCCGTGACCCGCGTGCTCATCGAATTCACCGACGGCTCCGGCGAGCGCTGGACCACCATCGGCGTCTCGCCCAACATCATCGACGCCTCATTCCAGGCACTGACGGATTCCATGGTCTACAAGCTCCTGAAGGGCGGCGCGGCGCTCTGACAATCCCATGGCCCGCTGCCTGCCGTGGACCGAAGGCGGGCGCTCATTCTTCCTAAAGACTTCGCCCCGAGACTGAGAGCCCTGTCGGGAGGTGAGGCCGCGGCCTCATGGCGGCCGGGAGCGGGGAAGGGTTCGTTTCGATGCTGAAAGGGTTCGCTTTCGCCGCCTTCGTCCTCTTCGCGGCTGTCGATGGGGCCCGGGCGGCGGACCTGCCCCTGCCGCTCTGCCCGAACGCCTCCGCCGTCATGGCAAGGAACCCGACCCTGCGGGCCGCCTTCAAGGCGGCCTATCCGAAAGCCGTGGAGCGGCGGAACGGCAGGGGACGAACCTCCGGTCCCTGCCTCTATCCCTATCAGGCCCTCTCATATCCTGAAAACGTGGTTCTGTTCACCCTGGCGGGGGTGCCGGGGCAGGCCTGCCATGGGTGCCCGGCCGTGGTGAGCGCGGTTTTCCTCAGGAAGGAGAAGCGCGCCCTGAAGCCCGTCGGCTTCCATGACGACTTCATCGAGACCGGATCGTCGGGTGACCTGAACGGGATCAAGCCGGCCCGCTTCGGGACGGGCGACGGCGCCGTGATCGAGGGCGGCGGCACGTTCCAAGGCCAGGAATTCAGCGTCATCGAGCCGTTCCTGATCCGGGACGAGCGGATGAAGCCCATCGGCCCGGAGGGCGGCATCCCGCTCGCCAGCAGCGATTGCGGGGCGAAGGAGGAGGGGGAGCCCTGCCGGGAGATCCGCGGGCGCTGGCGAGTCGAGGAACGGCGCCTGCATGTCCGCTATGTCGGCCGGCGGGACGACGGGACCAAAGTCGACGCCACCGCCCTATACGAGCTGAGGGGCGATCGGCTCAGCCTGGTGTCCGGGGATGACATCGCGGCCGAGATGCGCGGCTACCGGCCATAACGCGACGGATCTCCCTCTCCCGTGTGGGAGATGGGCAGGGGTGAGGGCAGGACGATTCTTCAGTGAAGCGCTC
>DATHAU010000710.1:0-2457 GCA_035296545.1 Microvirga sp. | reverse complement strand
CTGGACCGCCGTTCTGAGCATGATCATCGGGGCGGTGCTGGCCTCCGCCTTCACGGCGATCCTCGTCTACGCCACGGAGCTGGTGCCCGGGCGGGTCGGGATGATCGCGGGCCTGTTCTTCGGCTTCTCCTTCGGCATGGGAGGCCTGGGCGCGGCTTTCCTGGGGCAGCTTGCGGACCTCACCAGCATCGAGACCGTCTACAAGATCGTCTCCTTCCTGCCGGCGGTGGGGCTTCTGGCGTATTTCCTGCCGAAGATCGAACGGGGCGGCGCGCGATAGGACGGCGGGGGCCTGCTCCCGTCCGGGCTACTGCCAGGCGTAGTTGAAGCTCACGCTGATGCGCTCACTCTCGGCCTCGTTGAGGGGCACCTCGTGGCGCAGCCAGCTTTCCCACAGCAGCACCGTGCCGGGGGCGGGCTTCACGTAGGCGAATTGCCGGTTCTCCGGCCTGGCCTTGGCCTTGCGGGGCGGGGCCGCCATCATGAAGCCGAGGCGCGGGTCCTCGAGCTTGAGGGCGCTCGCCCCTTGGGGAATCGTCACGTAGAACGTGCCGCTCACCACGGAATGCGGGTGGATGTGGGAGGTGTGGATGCCCCCCGGCGGCAGGATGTTGATCCACAGGCTGTCCATGACGAGCTTGCGGCCCTGAAGGTCGAATTCCAGCTCCTTGGCGAAGGCCGCCACATGCCGGTCGAGCTCCTTCAGCAGCTCCCCGAACACCGGAACCCGCCAGGGCAGGTCGTTGAGGGAGGCATAGGAGGTGTAGCCCGGATAGCCGTTCTTGGCGCACCAGCGCTGGCCGGCCTCGTCGTCCTCGGCGATGGACAGGCAGGCGGCCTCCAGCTCGGCGGTCAGCCCCTCGGCCCTGGCGCCGGCGAGTTCGGCCCGGTAGATCTTGGTGACGAATAGCGCATCGATGCTTGCCATGATCTGGCTCTAGAGCGGCGGGCCGCCCCTGTCAAAACCATTGCGCCGGAGGCGCAAACCCGCCGCACCACGCCTTGCAGGATGCGCCTGGAGGGCACACCTTGACCTTATGACCTCTCCCTCCGCCTCACCCGACCCCTCCGGGGACCTCCTGGCCATGGCCAGGAGCCTCGATTCCGAGAGCCTCTCCCGGGTCGTCGCCCTGCGCGACTGGCTCGTGACGGTCGCCGCCCGCATGGAGGACCCGAACGAGGTTCTGATCGGGTTCATCCAGCGCCTGATCGAGCTCGGCCTGCCCCTCGACCGGGTCGCCTCGGCCATCGAGACCCTGCATTCCGAATATGCGGGGATCGGGCGGTTCTGGACCCGGGAGGAGGGGGCCGTCGTGCGCTACCTGCCCCACGGGACGCGCCGGGAGGCCGTCTACCAGCAGAGCCCCTTCGCCCATGTGAACCGGACCGGCGAGTGGCTCATGCTCGACCTGGCGGAGACGCCCGACGATCTCTTCGCCATCGTTCCGGAGCTGAAGGAGGCGGGCCTTCGCCACTACCTCACCATCCCGATCCGCTTCACCAACGGGGCGGAGAACGGCATCTCGTTCGCCACCCGCTCGCCCGAGGGCTTCGGCGAGCGCGGGCTGATCATCCTGCGCCTCGTCATGCCGTCCTTCGCCCTGGTGACGGAGCTGCGCGCCACCAGCAACCGCCTCGACCAGGTGCTGCGCATCTATGTGGGGGACGACCCGCACCGGGCCATCCTGTCCGGCGCGATCCAGCGCGGGCAGGTGACGCGCATCCGCTCGGCCATCCTGTTCGCCGACATGCGCGACTATACCCGCATCTCGTCCACCTTGAGCCCCGAGAGCGCGGTGGAACTCCTGAACACCTATTTCGACTGCCTGGTGCCGCCCATCGAGGACGAGGGCGGCGAGGTGCTGAAATACCTGGGCGACGGGCTCCTGGCCATCGTGCGCGACCAGGGCGACGATACGGGCGGGGCGCCGCAATCGGCCCTGACCGCCGCCACCAACGCCCTGCGCCGGGTCCAGACCGCCAATGACGAGGGCCGCTTTCCCGCGCCCATCCAGGTGGGCATCGCCCTCCACCACGGGGACGCCGCCTACGGCAATGTGGGCTCGGGCCAGCGCCTGGACTTCACCGTGATCGGCCGGGACGTGAACCTCGCAAGCCGCATCGCCAACCTGAACAAGCGCCTGGGCGAGCCCCTCCTCATGTCCAAGCCCTTCGTGGAGCACCTGTGGGGCAATCCCAAGGCCCTTGGAATGCACAGGGTCGACGGCTTCGCGGAGGAGATCGAGGTGTTCAAGCCGTGAAGCGGCTCCGCCTCTAGCGTCCTTGCAGCCGCTCGCGCCCGTGCGGCGCATCGAGGTCCAGGATCGGCCCGAGGGGCACGATGCCCGTGGGATTGATGGTCCCGTGGCTCTCGTAGTAGTGGCCCTTGATATGGGCCATGTTCACGGTCTCGGCGACGCCGGGGATCTGGTAGAGGTCGCGCAGGTAGCCTGAGAG
>DATHAU010000709.1:0-10728 GCA_035296545.1 Microvirga sp. | reverse complement strand
TCGCCCAACGCCTGATGGAACCGGCCGGGCGTCCTGCTGCTCCTTGATCCAGGCCAGTACCTCGCCCAGCCGCTTGTTCTCCACAATCGCCGCATGGCTGACCCGCTGCAGCTTGTCGAACACCCCATAGGCCAGCGGTAGGCCCTTCCAGCGGATCTCCAACCGTCCATCCGGAAAGTCGTAGATCTCGACCTCCTGCCCCACCAACCGCGCTGTGACCTCGCTCGGATGCAGCGTGAACTTCATCCGGTTATAGTGCACCACAAGCTGGCGGGAGACCCGCCGCGTCTCGCGCCAGCACAGGATGTCGCCGAGATCGTTCATCCCGTCCAACGGCCGGTGCAGATCCCGATCCCGCGCCGGTGGCCGGGCGAACTTGCTGTTGTAGGTCGCGATAAAGCCGGGCAGGAACGCATTGGCGGCCTCCAGATCGCTGATGCCGGCCAGCCGCAGCTCCTTGACCAGCCGGTCCTGCAAGGTCGCATGCGCCCGCTCGACCCGCCCCTTGGCCTGACTGGAGTTGGCGCAGATAATCTCGATGTTGAGCTCTGCCAGGGCCCGGCCGAACTGGGTCATGCCATCGCCACTGGCTGCCTCGTCCTTGCTGACCCGGAAGATGGAATGCTTGTCGGAGTAAAAGGCGACAGGTTTGCCATGCGTGTCCAGATAGCGCCTGAGCACCTCAAAGTACGCAAAGGCACTTTCCGACGGCACGAAGCCCAGGGCCATCAGGCGGCTGGTGGCATCGTCCACGAACACCAGAAGTGTGCAGGGTGGGCCGCGATCCTCGAACCAGCGGTGCTCGCAGCCATCGATTTGGATCAGCTCACCCAGATGCTCGCGGCGGTGGCGCGGCTGGTGAAAGCGCTTGCGCTCGGCGCGCGGCAACCACAGCCCGGCTTGGACCATCCAGGTGCGCAGCGTCTCGCGGGAGATCCGCAGAGCGTGGCGCTCCTCGAGCTTCTCAGCCGCCAGCGTCGGGCCGAAATCCGCATAATGCTTGCGCACCAGGCTGACGGCATGGTCCCGCAGGACCTCCGGCAAGCGGTTGTTGGAGGGTCTGCCGCGACGGCGATCGGCGATCCCGGCTGGACCGTCCTCGCGAAAGCGGCGCTGCAGGCGGTAGACCTGACGCTCACTGACCCGCAGCAGTTCGGCGGCCGCCACTGGGGTGAGGCGGCCGCTCTCCAGGCGCGCCAGAACATCGATCCGGTTGAGTTCTCGCTTGCTCATCAGCACCATGCCCATCAGATCTGCCGCCTCCGTTCCTCGATCCCAGAGGGCAGGAGACTGACATTTTGACTTTGCTCAGTGCTGACAATTTAACTTTGCGCCTACATTATCCATTTCGCATAAGATATATTATGGAACGAAAATCCACGAGATGCCGGAGAGGCTTGAGACAGACGGACCTGAAGCCGGCGTTGTGCCCCTAGCAGTATCAGACCTACCGGCGGCAACGGGCGCCACTAAGGTCCTTCGATCTGCAATCCGTCATAGGCCGGCTCGATCCCCGGCGGCAGCTCGCGGCGGAGCGTCTCGTAATCGAGATCGGTATGGAGGTTCGTCAGGATGGCGCGCTTCGGCTTGATCCTCTCGATGACCGCGAGCGCTTCCGAGACGGAGAAATGCGTCGGGTGCGGCGTGTAGCGCAAGGCGTCCAGGATCAGGACATCCAGCCCCTCGAGATGGCCGAAGCTTTCCTCCGGCATGGCGCTCACGTCCGGCGCATAGGCGATTTTGCCGAAACGGAAGCCCAGCGCCTCGATATCGCCGTGGATCATCCTGAACGGCACAGCCTCCACGGGTCCTCCCGGTCCCGAAACGACGGTTGGGACCCCCTGCTTCAGGTGGCGCATGTCCAGAATCGGCGGATAGCCGCTTCCGGCCGGAGCCTGGAAGCAGTAGCCGAACCGCATCTGGAGCACCTCGCTGGTGACGCGGTCGGCATAGACCGGGATCCGGCGCCTCATCACGATGACCAGCGGGCGCAGATCGTCGATCCCGTGGATATGGTCGGCATGCTCGTGCGTGTACAGGACCGCGTCGAGCCGGCGAACGTCGGCCCCGAGGAGCTGGTCGCGCAGATCGGGCGTGGTATCGATCAGGACGCTGGTGGCGCCGCCCGCGCCCGTTCTCTCGACCAGAACCGAGCACCGCCTGCGCCGGTTCCTGGGGTTCGACGGGTCGCAGGCGCCCCAGCCCACGCCGACCCGGGGCACGCCCGCCGAAGAACCGCAGCCGAGGATCGTCAGCCGGAGGGTCATGACGCTTTGGCCCGGTCCTGCGCCGCGTCGGCCGCTGCAGCCTTGGCGAACAGCCGGTAGAAATTGGCGGTGGTGATCCGCGCGACCTCGGCCTCGCTCACGCCGGCCACTTCCGCCAGAACCTTTGCCGTATGAGCCACATAGGCGGGCTCGTTGGTCTTTCCGCGATTGGGTGCCGGCGCGAGGTAGGGCGCGTCCGTCTCCACCAGCAGGCGATCGTGGGGCACGAGCGCCGCGATCCGGCGAATGTCCTCCGAGTTCCTGAATGTCAGGATGCCGGAGAAAGAGACATAAAGGCCGAGTTCGACTCCAACCTGGGCGAGCATCTCGCCCGACGAGTAGCAGTGCAGGACGGCGCCGAAGCGCCCTCGCCCCATCTCGTCCGTCAGGATGCGGATCATGTCGTCGTCCGCATTGCGGGCGTGGATGATCAGGGGCAGCCCGGTTTGCCGCGCCGCGTCGATATGGGTGCCGAAGACGCGCTGCTGCACGTCGCGAGGGCTCTTGTCGTAGTGATAATCGAGCCCCGCCTCACCGATGGCGACGCAGCGGGGGTGAGCCGACAGCTCCACGAGGCGCGCCGCCGGCACATCCGGCTCAAGGCCCGCATTGTGCGGATGGGTGCCGATGGTGCAGAAGACGTTCTCATGGGCCTCGGCAAGAGCCCGGTAGGTCTCGACCCGCGCCACATGGGTGGAAATGGTCACCATTCGGCCGACGCCTGCGGCCGCGGCGGCGGCGAGAACGGCGGGCAGGCGGCTCTGAAGATCCGGAAAGTCCAGGTGGCAATGGCTGTCGACCAGCATCGGTAAAGGCGCCCTCCTCCGCAACGAACGGGACAGGTTGCATAAATCGGATCGGTCCGTCCGTCTATCGCCGGACGGTTTGGGCCGCGGCGACCGGATGGTTGTCCTCCCTCACCTCCTTGTGGCGCATCTTCCGAAGCTGCGCCTGGTTTCTCCGGACGATGGGCTGCTCAATGTCGTGGGGTCGCACGACGGGCACGGTCAGGCACACGCTCTGAGCGGGAAGCACATGGCACCAGTCCTGGATCAGCTGCTTATAGGACCGCCCTACGGGTCGAATGTTGCGGTCGAGATCATAGAGGCCGACGGGCGTGACCCGGTTGTTCTCCTCGCGCAGGGCGACATCCCAATCCATTTGGTCGGTCAGGGAGTACCAGGTGAAGCCGACGATCGGGACGCCCGTATTGCGCACCCGGAGAACATTCGCCCACTGCTTCCAGAGCCAATTGACGGCTTCGTCCCCGTTGGGACCCTCGATCAGGTTCGTCTCCGTATGCATGACCGGCAACCGGTAGCGGTCGTAATATTGCCGGGTGATCTCGTCATATCCGAAGACGTCGCCTGCGGCGCTCGTGATCCCATCCGCCCGCACCCGGTGCTCGTTGGTCACATAGTAGTCATTGCCCATGATGCAGTGGTGCCGCAGGGACGAGCGGCTCAGGAAGAAATGGTATTCATCCCGCGCCATGCCGTTGTCCATCAGGAACTCATACATTTCCGAGTCCACCCTGCGGCCGTAATTCAGGTCGAGAGACAGGAAACGTCTGGCGTTCATGGTCTCCGCAGGCTTGATCGCAGCGGGATTCTCGGCGTGGAAGTATTCCGACGACTCGCTCTGAATGAACAACGCATCGGGGCGAACCTCCAGGATGCGCTCCATGGCCAGGACATTCGCCTTCACGATGTGCTTGAGGGCCGTCACGAACGCCTGATCGCTGCGCATCTGCTCGTTCCACCAGCCGTAAGCGGCCGAGAACTGGGCGCAGATGAACATTTCGTTGATCGGCGTATAGAGCTGAACCCAGGGAAACCGTCGGGCGAAAGCGTCCGCATAGGTTGCGAAAAGCTCAGGGAAATCCGGGTTCTGGAAATTGCCCATCCAATCCGGAACGCCGAAATGGCACAGATCCACGATGGGAACGATGTTGCGGCGCTTGATCTCGCCGAAGGTCATGTCGGCGAATGACCAGTCGTACCGCTCGGGCCCGAGAAACGTGGTGTGCAGCGGCGGGCCATAGCGCAGGACCCCGACGTCGATCTCGCTCAGAAGCTCGAAATCGGTCCGCCAGTGCTCGTAATGGCCGCACTTCTCCATCTGGTCGATGCGGGTGCGGCCATTGTTGATGGTCGGGATGCTGTTCTCGATCCCGGTCGCAAACATGAAGGTGGTGAACATCTCTCGCTTCCGCTGAAGGCCTTGGACGGCCCATCAAAGCGGAAGCGTCAGGATGCCTCCGCCTCGACATAACGCGGGAAAATCGGCTGAGGTTGCGGAAGGGCCGTTCCGGCCACGAGACGCCGGGAGGGCCCGACCGCCTCCAGGAGCCGGTCCCCCGGGGAAACCGCCAGCAGATCGAGCAGCTTGGCGGCGGCGTTGGGGACGAACGGCTGCGCCAGAATGCCGACCGCGCGCAGCACCTCCGCCGTCACGTAGAGAACCGTGTTCATGCGGGCAGGGTCGGTCTTGCGCAGCACCCAGGGCGCCTGGGAGGCGAAGTAGCGGTTCGCCTCCGCAACCACGGCCCAGATGTCGGACAGCGCCGTGTGCAGGGCGAAATCCTGCATGGCTCCCCTCACCTTCCCGGGCAGCCCGTCCGCCAGCCACAGCATGTCCCGGTCGGCCTGGGTGAGTTCCCCGGCCTGGGGCGCCGAGGAGCCGCAGTTCTTCGCGATCATGGACAGGGAGCGCTGCGCCAGGTTGCCGAGATCGTTCGCCAGGTCCGCGTTGATGCGGTTGACGATGGCCTCGTGGGAGTAGTTCCCGTCCTGGCCGAAAGGCACCTCGCGCATGAAGAAATAGCGCACCTGGTCGACCCCGTAGGTGTCGGCCAGGTGGAAGGGGTCGATCACGTTCCCCACCGACTTCGACATCTTCTCGCCCCGGTTGAACAGGAACCCGTGGCCGAAGACGCGCTTCGGCAGGGGCAGCTCGGCCGACATCAGGAAGGCCGGCCAGTAGACCGTGTGGAAGCGGACGATGTCCTTGCCGATGATGTGCACATCCGCCGGCCAGTAGCGCCAGCGCGGACCGCCCTCGTCCGGGAAGCCGCAGCCGGTCAGGTAGTTGTTGAGGGCGTCGATCCACACATACATCACGTGCTTCGGGTCCCCCGGCACCGGCAGGCCCCAGTTGAAGGTGGTGCGGCTGATCGACAGGTCCTGGAGGCCGGAGCGGACGAAGCTTACGATCTCGTTGCGGCGGGTTTCCGGGCTGATGTAGTCCGGATTGGCCTCGTAATGGGCGAGCAGGCGGTCCTGGTAGGCCGAGAGGCGGAAGAAGTAGCTCTCCTCCTCGATCCACTCCACCGGCGTTCCCGTCGGGGCGCGCCAGCTGCCGTCGGGCTGCTTCGTCAGCTCGCTCTCGTCGTAATAGGCCTCGTCCCGGACCGAGTACCAGCCGGAATACTTGGAGAGATAGATGTCCCCCCGCTCCTGCATCCGCCGCCAGAGTTCCTGGGTCGAGGGCAGGTGGTCGGAGTCGGTGGTGCGGATAAACCGGTCGTAGGAGCAGTCCAGCCGGTCGGCCATGGCCCGGAACTTCGCCGCCATCTCGTCCACGAAGGCCTTGGGGGACGTCCCGGACCGGTCGGCGGTCTGCTGGATCTTGAGGCCGTGCTCGTCCGTGCCCGTCATGAAGAACACGTCGTAGCCGTCGATCCGCTTGAAGCGCGCGATCGCGTCAGACGCGACGATTTCATAGGCGTGGCCGATATGGGGGGCCCCATTGGGGTATGAGATAGCCGTGGTGATGTAGAACGTCTGTTTGTCGGCCATATCGAACCCTTGAACTCGTTCCGCCGAGGCGGCAGCGGCTTCTAGGCCGTCCGCCGAACCGCATCGGCAAGATCGTCGAACAGCGTCAGGACAAAAGGCCGGCGGTCGAGGTTGAACACGTCGATCTCGCGCGCCGAGCGGGCGATCTTCTCACATACCTCCACCAAAGGCGCAAGGCGGGACGCGCCGAGGCCCCCCTGCTCCTGGAGCCTGCCCGAAACCCAGCGCTGGACCGTGTCGAGGGCCAGGTCATAGCTGTCCTCCGCGTCCCGGCGGGAGAGAGATTCCGCCAGGGCGTGGATTTCGCGGGTATCGGCCCGCGGCAGGCCTTCGAGAAGCCGCGTGACCTGCCCGATAAAGGAGACCTTGTCGGCATCCAGCAGTTCGAGGGTCCGGCGGACGGAGCCTTCGCCATATCTGAGGGCCTGATCCACCACATCGGGGAGGACGCCGTCCCAGGGCTCTCCAAGGGAAGCGATCACGGCCCTGATGTCCCTGTCGTCCAGGGGCCTCAGCAACAGGCGACGGCAGCGCGAGCGGATGGTGGGAAGGACCCGCTGGGGGGCGTGGCTGACGATCAGGAAGAGGGAGCGCGGCGGCGGCTCCTCGATGACCTTCAGGAGGGCGTTGGCGCTTGAAACCGTCAGATCCTCGGCGCTGTCGACGATGCAGACCCGGTAGCCGCCGTCCGCGGTCGTGGACCCGAACATGGTCAAGGCCCGGCGCACGGCCTCCACTGGGATCGTCGACGAGGCCGCCTTCTTGTCCGTGGCCGGGGCCCTCCTGAGAACGGCCAGGTTCGGATGGGACAGGGCTGCAACCTGCCGGGATGCTGTCGAATCCGGAGAAACGTCCAGGCTCCTGAGCCCAGGATCCCTGCTCTTGACCGGATCGAGAATGGCGCGGGCCACCCGATAGGCCAGGGTTGCCTTGCCGATCCCCTGGGGACCGCCGATCAGCCAGGCATGGTGGAGGCGGCCGCTGCGGAGGCCTTCCAGGAAGGCCCCCTCGCCCTCCCGATGACCGAAGAATGCGAACTGCTCGCGGGGGTGCGGCGCGCCCATGAGGCCGTCGGGCTCGACCGCATCCTGATCCTCACGCGACATCGAGGGGCAACTCCACGCCTTTCGTCAGTTCGGGAAGGCGCTCGCGCACGGCGGCCCAGACCGCCGCCTCCACTTCGTCGGGAGTTCGAGCCGCGTCGATGACCGTACAGCGGTCAGGGGCCGAGCGCCCTATGGCAAGAAAAGCCTGGCGCAGGGATTGATGAAAGGACGCATCCTCTTTCTCGAAGCGGTCCGCCCCCTCCCCTTGGCTGGTCCGACGTTCCCCGGCTCGGGCAAGGCCCAGTTCGGCCGGCAGATCGAGGATGAGGGTCAGATCGGGCTTGACGCCCTTCAGGGTGACCCTCTCCAGATCCTCGATCAGCGCGGCGTCGACGTTTCCAAGGCTGCCCTGATAGGCCCGGGTCGAGTCCGCGAAGCGGTCGCACAGGACATGGGTTCCTCTCTGGAGGGCAGGCAGGATGGTCTTGTCCACGTGGTCGATCCGGGCGGCCGCGAAAAGCAGGGCTTCGGTCAAAGGTCCGAAGCGCTTGGCCTGGCCGCTCAGGATGAAGGAGCGGATTTCCTCCGCATAGGGGGAGCCGCCCGGTTCCCGGGTGACGAGGACCGGCTGGCCCAGCTGCTCGAGCCGATGCCGCAGCCTGTCGATCTGAGTCGACTTGCCTGCGCCCTCCCCGCCCTCGAAAGTAATGAACCGCCCTGCCATCAAATCCTGTCGAAAACGCTCGAGAAAGCACGCCTGACCCAGCCGGTGCTGAATTCCAGCAGACCGTCCAGGGCGCGCTGGCTCAGGGTCCCCTCCTGGACATCCTCATTGGCATATAGCGGCATTTCGAGGGCCTGCATATCGCCGCGGTTCACCTGAAGTCGGGCAACCTCGGCCCCCTTGCGGACGGGCGCCTTGAGCGGGCCGGTATAGATGATGCGGGCGGACACCCGTTCGCTTTCCCCGCGGGGAACCAGCACGCGCACGGGCTTCATGGCGACGAGCGGGAGCGCGCGCATGCTGCCGCCGAAAACCTGGGCTTCTCCCACCACCTGCCCGGGGGCGAAGAGCTGCTGGGACTCGAAGGCCCTGAAGCCCCAGTCCAGGAGCTTGCGGGACTCGTTGGCCCGGTCCTTGGCCGTTTTGAGGCCGTTCACCACCACGATCAGGCGTTGGTTGTTCTGAACCGCAGAGCCGATCAACCCGAAGCCGGCTTCGTCGATATTGCCCGTCTTCAGGCCGTCCGCTCCGATATCCATGGTGAGCAGGGGATTGCGGTTCTGCTGGCGGATCTTGTTCCAGGTGAATTCCCGCTCCCCGAAGATCTTGTAGAGGTCGGGATAGGTCTCGATGATGTGAAGAGCAAGCTTTGCGAGATCCCGGACCGTGGTCTTCTGCTCCGGGTGGCCATAACCCGTGGAGTTGCGGAACGTCGATTTCGTCAGCCCGATCTGCCGCGCCCGCTCGTTCATCTGGCGAGCAAAATTCTCCTCGGTGCCGGCAATGCCCTCGGCAATGGCGATGGCCGCATCATTGCCCGACTGGACGATCAGGCCGCGCAGGAGATCCTCCAGGCGGACGGGCGTATTCACCTTGGCGAACATGGACGAACCGCCCGAGCCGCCGCCGCCCTTGCGCCACGCATTCTCCGATACGGTGAACTCGGTGTCCATGGAGAGGCGGCCGCTCTTCAGCTGGCTGAAGACCACCTCCGCCGTCATGGTCTTGGCCATGCTGGCGGGAGCGGTCATTTCGTCGGCGCTCTTCTCGAAGAGGATCGCGTGACTGTTCGCATCCATGAGAATGGCCGTCGGAGCCGTGGTCTGAAAGCCCTGAGCAAAGGCCTCCCCGGGCGAGGCAAGCACAAGCAGCGAGAGAGCCCCCCAAAGAAGGCCGATCGTCGCCGGGGTCCGGATGGTTTTGAAATGACGCATCGAAAAAATTCCAAGATCTTCCCTTAGAAGAGCCTGAATCTGTATCGCGTCAATGGCAAATCAACGTTCGCTCCCAGCAGCCTGTGCGCTACGGGATCGGGAGGCGATCACCGCTTCCGGCTACCGCACGGCGAATTTCGACTGGTCCAGGGCTTTGAAGGCGCCGCTCTTCTGGAACCCGCCCCGCGAGGCTTCCGGCGCAGCATAGTACAGGCCCGCCAGGACAGGGCGCGAGGGCGTACGAACGTTCGAAGACCCCGCGCTCAAGGCCGCCATGGGAGTTGCGGCGCCCGGGATCGTGCCCAGGTCGAAGGGCCGCTCTGGCGGAAGAGGAACGTTGCTTGCCGCGGGGCGGGGCGAAGCGGCGCTCCGGGTCAGGCCGGGCGAAGGCGGCGCCTCCTCGATCTCGGTCTCCGGCTCGTAGCTGCGAAGCGCGATGGCCTGGCGGGGCTGGTTGGGTCGGGGCGTCGCCTGGGCGATCATGGTCGGCGCCGCATTCGTCAGGCTGGCCGGCTGCCCGTCCGTGCGCAGGCTTGCCAGGAGAATCCTGTCATCGCTGCCGTTGGTCGAGGCCCGGCCCACATATTCCACCCGCACCCGGGATGTTCCCTGCCCCTTGAATCCCAGGGCGGAAGCGGCTCGCTCGGAAACGTCGATGATCCGGTTGGCATGGAACGGACCGCGATCGTTGACCCGGACGATCATGGAATGGCCGTTCTGAAGATTCGTGACGCGGGCATAGCTCGGCAAGGGCATGGTCGTGTGGGCCGCGGCGATGGAATCCCGGTCGAAGATCTCACCGTTTGCCGTCATGCGGCCGTGGAACGCGGCGCCGTACCAGGAGGCCAGCCCCTCGCCGGCCCGGGGGCTTTCCTGCGGAACATAAGTGCGGCCCGCCACCGTATAGGGCTTTCCGACCATGTCGCGGCCGCCCCCTTTCGGAACCGGCTGGCCATCCGCAACCACCCTGGGGCTGGGAGCGACGCCGTATTTCGGATCGATTCCGCCCCTCACATTCGAGGAGGAGCAATTGGCAACGGTCAGGGCGATGGCTGCAACGCCGGCAATGCGGATCAGGACCTGAGGACCGAAGGGATTGGCATCCCTCTTCGACCCTGCTTTCGCTTCAGCGCGATCACAATGCATTTCGCTCCGCACCCTCTATCCCGTATGGCCGATGGCGGCGTCGGAATCTGCCCCGGACATCCTGCCAAAGTGCTTGGTCAATCGTTGAATGAAGGTTAAACGGCCCCGCTTGTCAACGGCAAAGCTAGGTGAGATAGAATAATGTTACGAGTTCCTTCCAGGAGCGCGTTTCACGGCATCTATGTGGAGCCTGGGGGACACAGAGGCCGAGCAGAAGCCAAGCTGGAGCGGATGTCTTCAAAGCATTTATTGATTTCATTACAGCATGATATCAAGATTTCTCTGAGTCATTGATGAGCGCTGGTGACCTGTTTGCATCGGAGACGGAGCCCGCGGGACGGCTTTGCAGCGGTGAGCTGGCGCAGACTGGCAGCTGCTTCCGTTTTTGTGGAGCTTGGTTAATTTTCTTCACTTGCTTCAAACTGCCCTGACACTCCCTGGAACCCCTGTCTGTCGCATCTCCGAGTTGACGGCAACCGGTTTGCGGCCTTAGACAACCTGAACTCGCGCGAGGCGACCGGAAGCAGCCGG
>DATHAU010000708.1:0-5555 GCA_035296545.1 Microvirga sp. | reverse complement strand
CGTCGAACACCACGACGCCGCCGTGGCCGACCAGCCCCTTCTCGGCCGCGAAGCTCTCGTAGTCCATGGGAATGTCGAGCATGTGCTCCGGGAAATAGGCGCCGAGCGGCCCGCCCACCTGAACGGCCCTGACCGGTCGTCCGGAATGGGTGCCGCCGCCGAAATCCTCGATCAGGTCCCGCAGGGTGACCCCGAAGGCGAGCTCGATGAGGCCGCCGCGCTTCACGTTGCCGGCGAGCTGCACGGGAAGGGTGCCGCGGGAGCGGCCCATGCCGTAGCCGGCATAGGCCTGTGCC
The DNA here is from genome assembly GCA_035296545.1 of Microvirga sp. Classification (GTDB taxonomy): domain Bacteria; phylum Pseudomonadota; class Alphaproteobacteria; order Rhizobiales; family Beijerinckiaceae; genus Microvirga. The sequence continues at coordinate 5,259 of DATHAU010000708.1, read as the reverse complement.
CCGTGCTCCAGGATCCAGGGCACGCTCGCAAAGGACAGCACGTTGTTCACCACGGTGGGTTTGCCGAACAGGCCCTTGAGGGCGGGCAGGGGAGGCTTTGCCCGAACCATTCCGCGCTTGCCTTCGAGGCTGTCCAGAAGCGACGTCTCCTCGCCGCAGATATAGGCGCCGGCCCCCAGGCGGGTTTCCAGGGTGAAGGCCCGGCCGGAGCCCATCACCGAGGCGCCGAGGTAGCCTGCCTGCGCGGCCGCCTGGATGGCCGCGTTCATGGTGCGGTAGGCGTGCGGATATTCCGACCGGATATAGATGAAGCCCCTGGTCGCGCCCACCGCGAGGCCTGCGATGATCATCCCTTCGATCAGGGTGAAAGGATCGCCCTCCATGAGCATCCGGTCGGCGAAGGTGCCGCTGTCGCCCTCGTCCGCATTGCAGACCACGTATTTCTGATCCGCCTCCACGTGCAGGACGGTGCCCCACTTGATGCCGGTGGGAAAGCCCGCCCCGCCGCGCCCGCGCAGGCCGGAGAGCTTCACCTCGTCGACGATCTCCAGGGCCGTGCGCGCCAGGGCGCGCTCAAGGCCCTTGAAGCCGCCATGGGCCTGGTAATCCGCCACCGAGACGGGATCGACCACGCCGCAGCGGGAGAAGACCAGGCGCTGCTGCCGGGCGAGATAGGGCACGTCCTCCATCCGGCCGATGCGCAGCGGGTGATCTCCGCCGGAGAGGAAGTTCGCGTCGAAAAGGCCGACGATGTCGGGAGGCTGAATCGGCCCATAGGCGATCCGGCCCCTGGCGGTGTCGACCTCCACGAGGGGCTCGAGCCAGAAGAGGCCGCGGGACCCGGTCCGGACGACCTCGACCGCGATGCCCTGCTGCGCCGCAAGGTCCGCGATGGCGCGAGCCAGGCGGGAGGAGCCGAGGGCGAGGGAGGCTGCATCCTGCGAGATGAAGATTCGGGTCATGCCCTGCGCGCCTCCCTGGCCACCCCTTCGAGGATGCCCTGGTCCAGGCGGGCGACGGGTTCGCCGTCGTAGAGGGCCGCGGGAGCGCAGGCGCAGAGCCCGAGGCAATAGACGCCTTCGATGGTGAGCGCCCCGTCCGGCGTGGTTTCGCCCCATTCCACCCCCTCCCGCCGCAGGAGTTCGTCGGACAGGCGCGGGCCGCCCATGGCCTGGCAGGCCTCCGCCCGGCAGATCTTGAGAACGTGCCGCCCCGGGGGCTTGCGGCGGAAGTCGTGATAGAAGGTCACGATCCCATGAACCTCCGCCCGGGACAGGTTGAGCGCCGAAGCCACCAGGGGAACGGCCTCCTCGGCAATGAAGCCGAACTCCTCCTGCAGGGCGTGAAGAATGGGCAGGGCCGGGCCGTCGAGACCGGCGTGAGCCGCCACGATCTCCCCGGCGCGGGCGCTATCCCATTGAGCGGGCTTGGGCATTTTCTTCCCTGAATTCTCTTGTCGGGCCAGGGTGGCGAAGCGTTCCCCCTTTTACAAGACCCCGGCCGGGACCGCGATCAAAAAACCGTCGCACCGCGCGAAGCGTTGCCGAGGCCACGTTCACGGGAGCGGCCTTCCGAAATGAAAACGGCTGCGGGCAAGAACCTGCAGCCGGTGCTTCAGAGGGGCGGGGGAGAATGGCCGCGGAAACGGCCTAGCCCTAGGCCGGAGCCGGAGTGTATCCGGCCAGGGTGATGATGCTGTTGATCCGATCCGGGTCGGACGCCCCCTCGACATGCACGAGCTTGGCCTGGGGATCGGCCGTCACCCTGGAGCCGGGAATCGTCGACTCGATGGCGCTCTTGATCGTGGCGGCGCAGTGGCCGCAGGTCATGTCGTCGACGCGAACCGCGATGCCGGAGGAGGCTTGGCCGGCGGAAGCCTGACCGGTGGAATGCTGATGGCTGCTGCCCATGGGAATGCTCCTTTGCGGGGAAATCGAAACGACCGTGCCGCGTTCCCCCGTGGGAAGGTCAAGGGAAAATTTGGCCCCAGGCTCGAAAACGGCCGGTCGGAAAAAGCCCTTGACCTTCCCATTGTTGGAACCTTTATGAAAGGGACCGTCTGGAGATTCAAGGACCAAGCCCAAGGACCAAGCCCATGACGGACAAGCTCGCCTCACCTTCGCAGACTTTCGCGATTCCCATCGCCGGGATGAGCTGCGCCTCCTGCGTCGGGCGCGTGGAAAAGGCCATTCGAGGCGTCGAGGGCGTGCAGGATGTGGCGGTCAACCTTGCCACGGAACGCGCCCAGGTCTCCGCCGCGCCCGGCACCCGGCCGGAACCCGTGCTCGACGCCATCCGCAAGGCGGGCTACGAGCCGCAGGAGGAGAGCGCGGATCTCACGATCCGGGGCATGTCCTGCGCGTCCTGCGTGGGACGGGTGGAGCGGGCGCTCAACGCCGTGCCCGGCGTGCTGGGCGCTTCCGTCAATCTCGCCACCGAGCGGGCGCAGGTGCGCTACGCGGGCGGCGCGGACGTGCTGGCCTCCGTCATGGCAGCGGCCGAAAAGGCGGGCTATCCCGCCGAGCCGGTGCGCACGGACGCTGGCCGGGACGACCGGGAAAGGCAAGCCCGCGCGGCGGAGATGACCCGCCTGAAGCGCTCCCTGACCGTGGCCGCCGTCGCGACCCTGCCGCTGCTCGTGTTCGAGATGGGCTCCCACCTGTTCGACAGCCTGCACCATTACCTTTCGAGCAACATTGGTGACGACACCATCAAGCTCATCGGCTTCGTGCTGGCCAGCATCGTTCAGTTCGGCCCCGGCCGGGTGTTCTACGCGAAGGGCTGGCCTGCCCTGCTGCGGGGCGCGCCGGACATGAATTCCCTGGTCATGCTGGGCACCAGCACGGCCTACGGCTACTCGGTGGCGTCCACCTTCGCGCCGTCCCTGCTGCCCATGGGCATGGACTACACCTATTACGAGGCGGGCGCCGTCATCGTCACCCTGATCCTGCTCGGGCGCACCTTCGAGGCCCGGGCCAAGGGACGCACCGGAGACGCCATCCGGCGGCTCATGACCCTGCAGGCGAAAACCGCCCGGCTCGTCCGGGACGGGCAGGAGCAGGATGTGCCGATCGAGGCCGTGCGCGTCGGCGACATGGTGGTGGTGCGTCCGGGGGAGCGCGTGCCCGTGGACGGGGAGGTGGTTTCCGGCTCGTCCTTCGTGGACGAATCCATGATCACCGGCGAGCCGATCCCCTCCCGGAAGAGCGCAGGAGCCACCGTGGTCGGCGGCACCGTCAACAAGACCGGGTCGTTCCAGTTCCGCGCCGCAAGGGTGGGCCGGGACACCGTGCTCGCACAGATCGTGCGCACGGTGGAGGCCGCCCAGGGCGCCAAGCTGCCGATCCAGGCCCTGGTGGACCGGATCACCCTGTGGTTCGTGCCCGCGATCATGGGACTTGCGGCCCTCACGTTCCTGGTCTGGCTGGCCTTCGGCCCCGAGCCGGCGCTGAGCCTTGCCCTCGTCAATGCGGTGGCGGTGCTCATCATCGCCTGCCCCTGCGCCATGGGATTGGCGACCCCCACCTCCATCATGGTGGGCACCGGCAAGGCGGCGGAGCTGGGCATCCTGTTCCGCCGAGGCGAGGCCCTCCAGGCCCTGCGGGGCGCTCGGATCATCGCCCTCGACAAGACCGGAACCCTCACCAGGGGCCGCCCCGAACTCACCGACCTGCAGGTGTCCGAGGGCTTCGCGGAAAACGACGTCCTGAGCCTCGTCGCGTCCGTCGAGACCCGCTCCGAGCATCCCATCGCCCAGGCCATCGTGGCGGAGGCGCGCCGCCGCGGCCTTGATCCGGCGGAGCCCGAGGCCTTCGAGGGCCGGCCGGGCTTCGGCGTCGTGGCGATGGTCGGCGGCCGCCGGGTCGCGGTCGGGGCCGACCGGCTCATGCGACAGGAGGGCCATGATCCCGGGATCTTCGCGGGGGCCGCGGAGCGCCTGGCCGCGCAGGGCAAGTCCCCGCTCTACGCGGCCGTGGACGGGCGCCTCGCCGCCATCGTCGCCGTGGCCGACCCGATCAAGGAGACGACTCCCGCAGCCCTGGAAGCCCTGCGCGGCCTCGGCTTGCGGATCGTGATGATCACCGGCGACAACCGCCGCACCGCCGAGGCCATCGCCCGCACCCTGGGCGTGGACGAGGTCATTGCGGAGGTCCTGCCCGCCGACAAGGCCGATGCGGTCAGGCGCCTGCAAGGCGGCAGCGCGACGGTGGCCTTCGTGGGAGACGGCATCAACGATGCGCCGGCTCTCGCGCAGGCCGATGTGGGCCTTGCCATCGGCACGGGAACCGACATCGCCATCGAGAGTGCGGACGTGGTGCTCATGTCGGGGGACCTGCGCAACGTGCCCAACGCCATCGCCCTGTCGCAGGCGACCATCCGCAACATCGGCCAGAACCTGTTCTGGGCCTTCGGCTACAACGCGGTGCTGATCCCGGTGGCGGCAGGCGTGCTCTATCCGTCCTTCGGCATCCTCCTTTCGCCCATGGTCGCAGGGCTTGCCATGGCGCTCTCCAGCGTGAGCGTTCTCGGCAACGCCCTGCGCTTGCGCACCTTCGCCCCGCCGGTGGAAACCGGCGAGGATCGCAGGCTCGCCCTCCGGCCGGCGCCCGCGGAGTAGGAGCCATGCTTCATGGCATGATCGTCCCGGCGGACGCTTTCCCCTCAACCCCCGATCAGGCGGCCTTCTCGCCCCTCGGCATGGATATCGGCAATGAACATCGGTGAAGCGGCTCAAGCCGCAGGCGTCTCCGCCAAGATGCTGCGCTACTACGAGAAAATCGGCCTCATCCGTCCCGCCGCGCGAGCGGAGAGCGGCTACCGGGTCTACAGCGACGAGGATGTGCATACCCTGCGCTTCATCCGCCGCTCGCGGGGCTTAGGGTTCTCCATCGAGGAGACCGCGGAGCTGCTGGCGCTCTGGCGGGACAAGTCCCGGGCGAGCGCGGATGTGAAATCCTTCGCGCTCAGGCACGTCCGGGAGCTGGAGGCCAAGATCGACGAGTTGCAGGCCATGTGCCGGACCCTCAAGCATCTGGCCAGCCATTGCCATGGGGACGGTCGGCCCGAGTGCCCGATCCTCGACGACATGGCGGCCGTCGGGGCGGGCGATGCAGGAGGTCCGAGGAAGGCGCGCAAGACGGAGCATCAGGGCCGTTCGCACTGACCGGAGCCGGAATGCTCCGTCAGGAATGGCCGGCTCCCTCTTCACCCGATGGCTCGATCGCCGGCCCCACGCGAAAAGCCTCGAAGCGCGCCTCG
>DATHAU010000707.1:0-1976 GCA_035296545.1 Microvirga sp. | reverse complement strand
CCGGCGGCGCGGCCGCGCAGCAGAAGCTGAAGGTGGGCTTCATCTATGTCGGCCCGGTCGGCGACCACGGCTGGAGTTATCAGCACGATGTCGGCCGCAAGGCAATCGAGAAGGAATTCGGCAACCGGGTCGAGACCACCTTCGTGGAGAGCGTGCCGGAGGCCGATTCCGAGCGCGCCATCGAGCAGCTCGCCCGCACGGGCCACGGCCTGATCTTCACCACCTCCTTCGGCTTCATGGAGCCGACCCTCAAGGTCGCCAAGAAGTACCCGAACGTCAAGTTCGAGCACGCCACCGGCTTCAAGCGCAACCCGAACCTCTCCACCTACGCGGCCAAGTTCCACGAGGGCCGCTACATCATCGGCCAGATCGCCGGCAAGATGACCAAGTCGGGCGTGATCGGCTACGTGGGGGCCTTCCCGATCCCGGAAGTGGTGGCGGGCATCAACTCCTACTTCCTCGGCGCGCAGTCGGTGAACCCGAACGTCAAGATCAAGATCGTGTGGGCGAATTCCTGGTATGATCCGGCCAGGGAAGGCGACGCCGCCAAGGCGCTGCTCGACCAGGGCGTGGACATGCTGGCCCAGCACACGGACAGCCCGGCCCCGATCCAGGCGGCGGAAGCCCGCGGCCGCTTCGGCTTCGGCCAGGCCTCGGACATGGAGCGCTTCGCCCCGAAGGCGCAGCTCACCGCCATCGTGGACAACTGGTCCGACTATTACGTGGCCCGCACCAAGGCGGTTCTCGACGGCACCTGGAAGTCGGAAGACGTCTGGGGCGGCCTTTCCAGCAACATGGTGGTCATGTCGCCCTACAGGAACATGCCCGACGACGTGAAGAAGCTGGCGGAAGAGACCGAGGCCGCGATCCGGTCCGGCAAGCTCAACCCGTTCAAGTGCCCGATCGCCAAGCAGGACGGCTCGCAGGTGGAGTGCAAGGGCAACGGCGCGCTCTCCGACGAGCAGGTACTCGGCATGAACTTCTACGTGAAGGGCATCGACGACAAGCTGCCGCAATAATCGCATGGCAGCTCTGAACGGAAGGCAGCCGGGCGACCGGCTGCCTTTTTCGTTGGGCGCTGTTATCGTGTTGTCACGGCAGGCCGCGAGGGAATGACATGAGCAAGGAACGGGCAGGGCTGACGCCGGAGGAGACGGACGTCCTCATCGTGGTGGACGTCCAGAACGATTTCCTCCCCGGCGGAGCGCTCGCGGTGCCGGACGGGGACGCGGTCATCGAGCCGATCAACCGGCTGGCGCAGGCGTTCCGCCACGTGGTGCTGACGCAGGACTGGCATCCGGCGGGCCACGCCTCCTTCGCGTCGAGCCATTCCGGACGGCAGCCGTTCGAGACCGCGGAGCTGTCCTACGGCTCCCAGGTGCTCTGGCCCGATCATTGCATCCAGGGGACCTCGGGGGCGGAGATTTCCCGCGACCTCGGCATCCCGCACGCGCAGCTCGTCATCCGCAAAGGGCACAACCCGGAGATCGACAGCTATTCTGGCTTCATGGAAGCGGATCGGAAGACCTCGACGGGGCTTGCCGGATACCTCAAGGAGCGCGGGTTCAGGCGGGTGTTCTGCGCCGGCCTCGCCACGGATTTCTGCGTCGCCTGGACGGCGCTGGACGCGAAGGCGGCCGGGTTCGACACTTACCTGATCGAGGACGCCTCCCGCCCCATCGACGCCAACGGCTCCCTGGCGCGAGCGCGGGAGGACCTGGATGCCGCCGGGGTTCAGGTCATCGGCAGCGCTCAGGTCGTCAGTGCTTGAGGGGAGGCCCACTTCCTGAAGGCTTGCGCTCAGATCCCCCTCTCCCGCGTGGGAGAGGGAGTTCCGTCGCGTCTCCTGCGCTCCCTGGATAGTCCTTCGAGACGCAGACTTCGTCTGCTCCTCAGGATGAGGACGGGGTGAGAATCTAGCCTGCAAGACGTGATGCTTCGGAACGGTCCCTCAGACAGCCGTGCCGTGCAGGTCG
>DATHAU010000706.1:0-2153 GCA_035296545.1 Microvirga sp. | reverse complement strand
CTTCAAGTATATCGGCTCCCTGCTCTATCTCTCCATCGGCGCGTCGGTGCTGGCCTTCATGTCGTACCTCACCCTGCTGCGGCGGCTCGGGGCCGCGCGGGCGGGCTACGCCACGGTGCTGTTTCCCATCGTGGCGCTCGCGGTCTCCACCCTGATCGAGGGCTATCAGTGGACGGCGCTCGCGGCGGCGGGGGTGGCGCTGGCGCTTCTCGGCAACATCCTGGTGCTGCGCCGCCCGGCCGCCAAATAGGCTCTCTTCCGCCGCTAGGGAGCGGCTTATTCCGCCGCCAGGGGAATCATCGGGCGGGTCGAGCCGAGATTGTCCAGGGACTGCTTGATGTGGAAGCCGAGGGCATCCGCCAGGGGGTTCTCCTCGCCCCGGGCCCGGATCAGGCCGATCTTGCACGAGGGCAGGGCCGGGAAGCCGTCGGAGGGGCCGAGGATCCGCATGCCGGGGCGGATCGCGCTCTCGGGCAGCACGGACACCGCCAGCCCCGCCAGAACCGCCGCGCCCACGGCGGTGGAATGCCAGCTCACATAGGCGACGCGAAAGGCCCGGCCGGCGCTCTCCAGGGCCTCGGTGGCGGAGTGGCGCCAGTCGCAGGACGGCCGCCCGAGCGCCAGGGGAATCGGCGTCTCCTCGTGCACCCCGTGGCGGGACGAGGTGATCCACAACAGCTGCTCGATGCGCACGATCTCCGAGGGGCCGCGCCGGTCCACATGGGTGATGATGGCAAGGTCCAGGTCCCCGTGCTGCACCCGCTCGATCAGGTTGGTGGTGGGCTCGCACACCACCGTCACCTCGGCCTTCGGGTTGGAGCGCGAGAACCGCGCCAGGATCTCCGGCAGGTAGCGGTCGGCGTAGTCGTCCGGCAGGCCGAGGCGCACCCGGCCGGTGAGCTCGTTGTCGTTGAAGGACGTCATGCATTCCAGGTTCAGGCGCACGATCCGGCGGGCGTAGTCCAGGAGGCGCTCGCCGTCGTCGGTGAGCTTGGACAGGCGCCCGTCGCGCTCGAAGATCGGCCGGCCGACCCGGTCCTCCAGCCGCTTCATCTGCATGGAGACGGCGCTCTGCGTCTTGTGGACGATCTCCGCCGCGCGGGTGAAGGAGCCGGTATCCGCGATCGCCACGAAGGTCCGGAGCTGGTCGATATCGAGCAGGTGCATGGCCAGAATCCCCATCATCAACGGAAGTGATGATACATATCTCAAACAATCGTTTCAAGTGATGAAATAAGCTATGGTATAGGTTCCAACAGCCATCGAAATTCCAAGGGACTTTCAATGGCTTAGCCTTGGACGGCCAGTGGAATCCCAGTGACGTTTCCCTGACATGTCCTTGGTGAAAAGCCTGAACGAACTATTCGAACGAACGCTCTGAAAGTATGGCCTGAAACGACCCTGAAACGCCCTTGGAATAAGCCTGAAACAGCTTGGAACAACCCTGAAATATCCTTGGAATCCCTTGAAACGGCGTTCCAAGGCTCCGCTTCGAAATCGAATGAGCAAGGAGACCACCATGACCCGGTCCAGAATGTCTGCGACGACCCTTTTCGGTTCCCCCGTGCTGGGACAAGTCGCCCGTTCGCTCGTCGATTTCGTCACGGCCCTGAGGGACCGCCGCGAGGTCATGAATCTGGCCGAGTTCGACGACCACATGCTCAAGGACATCGGCCTGATGCGGGGCGACGTGGATACCGCCCTGGCGGAGCCGCTCTTCCTCAATCCGTCCTGGGTGTTGGTTCGATGCGCCCAGCGACACAGCCGGTCCGAGAGAGCCGCGCCGTCCCTGCGCAGCCCTGGACGACCCACGGTGCCGGTTGTGAAGTCGGCCGCCGGACGCTACGCCTGAGGCTCCCGGGAGGCTGGCCCATCCCTCTGTAGTCATCCTAAGAGGCTGGCTCAGCCTGCACGGGCGGCGCTCCTCAGGATTCTCAGGCCTGCCTGAGACGGGCCTCATGATGCGCAAGTCGGCGCCGAGCGAGCTCTCCTCCCCCTTGTGGGGAGGAGGTGGAGGTGGGGGTGTGAGCGATAGCCGATGAAGGTGTGGCGCCAACACCCCCACCCTGGCCCTCCCCACAAGGGGGAGGGAACCAGCGGTGTCGCCTTGACGGTGGTGATGAATTCCCTTCGCTTCGCTTGGGGCGACGTCC
>DATHAU010000705.1:0-12799 GCA_035296545.1 Microvirga sp. | reverse complement strand
GACCGCCCGCGTGATGGGGCCGTCGTATGATCGAGCGATTGAAGAAGGGGACCGGGCCTTCGCCCGAGGCGAATATCCGTCACGCAGTCCCGCTCAAGCGGCTCATGGTCGAGCGCCGTCGCTGTTCCCCTCATATGAGGGGTTAAGGCCTATCCGTCAACCTCGCGGCCTGACATAAAGGAGGAAATCTTTCTTCAGACCGCTCCCATGTCCCCTCCCGGCCGCATGCCATGGGCCTTCGTGTCCGCCCTGTCGATGGGCCAGCTCGTTTCCTACGGGACGATCTTCTACGCCTTCGCGCTTTTCGTCGATCCCATGGGCCGGGAGCTCGGCTGGGGCAAATCGGAGCTGACAGCGGCCTATTCCCTGGCGCTCGGCGCCTCCGCCCTCTGCGCCGTTCCCGTCGGGCGGCTGATCGATCTCGGCCACGGCCGCGCCATCATGACCGGCGGCTCGCTCCTGGCCGCCGCCATGCTGGCCCTGTGGTCAATGGTGACGAGCTATCCGGTCTTCCTCCTCCTCTGGATCGGCCTCGGCGCCTCCATGAGCGCGGTGTTCTACGAGCCGGGCTTTGCGGTCCTGGCCCGGAGGCTGGGCTTCCTGGCCCGCCGCGGCATCACCTTCATGACCCTGGTCGGGGGCTTCGCCAGCACCGTCTTCATTCCGCTCACCCATCTTCTCATCGCCCATTACGGGTGGCGCGGCGCGCTCCTCGCCCTGGCCGGGCTGAACGTCCTCCTCTGCGCCATCCCCCATGCCCTGAGCATCCCGCGGGCCCCCGTCAGGAGCGCCCTCCTGCCGGATGCTCAGGCGAACCTGCCGGCCTCCAACCCTCGCCGCGTGCTCCGCCAGCCTGCCTTCTGGTGTTTCGTCGTCACATCGGTGCTCCAGGGGATGATCTCGACCGGCATTCCGATCCACCTCATTCCGCTCCTGGTGGAGCGGGGCTTCAGCCTGAATGCGGCGGTGGCGGCTTTTTCCGTCATCGGGCCCGCCCAGGTTGCGGCGCGGTTCGCCATGGCGGTGGGGGAACGGTTCGTCAGCCTGAGATGGGTCGGCGTGATCACCATGGCGCTCAGCGTCGTCGCCTTCGCGCTCCTGCCCCTGATCCCGCCCGGCTCCTGGTGGATTGCGGTCTTTGCCGGGATCTACGGAGCCTTCAACGGCATGATGACCATCATCCGGGCCCTGCTTCCGCCGGAACTGTTCGGGCGCGGGGACTACGGCGCCATCCAGGGCATGATCGCCATGCCGGTGCGCCTGTCCATGGCCACGACCCCGTTCCTCTTCGGGGCGCTCTGGGCCTGGCGGGGCAGCTACGACGCGGTCATGGCCCTGTGCCTGATCATGGCCCTGTGTTCCCTGGGCGCTTTCGTGCTAAACCTCGCCCTGGCGAAAGAACCGTGAAAAGCGCGGGGCACACTCTTGCTTTAGGCGGCTAAAGAAATCATCTGCATGGATTCGGGACTGCCCGGCCTCAAGGAAAGACACGTTTCGTGACCACAGTAACTGATCTTCTGATCGTCGGCGGCGGCATCAACGGCGCGGGCATTGCGCGGGATGCGGTGGGCCGGGGCCTCTCGGTCGTGCTCTGCGAGCAGGGCGATCTCGCCGGCTACACCTCCTCCGCCTCGACCAAGCTGATCCACGGCGGCCTGCGCTACCTGGAATACTACGAGTTCCGGCTGGTGCGCGAGGCCCTGTTCGAGCGCGAGCGCCTGCTGGAATCCGCCCCCCACATCATCTGGCCGCTGCGCTTCATCCTTCCCTACGAGAAGGGCATCCGCCCGGCCTGGTTCGTGCGGCTCGGCCTCTTTCTCTACGACCACATCGCCCCGCGGAAAAAACTGCCGGGCACGGAATCGATCAAGCTCACCCGGCATCCGGCGGGCCAGGCCCTGAAGCCCGGCTTCGACAAGGCCTTCATGTATTCCGACTGCTGGGTCGAGGACAGCCGCATGGTGGCGCTCAACGCGCTGGACGCCTTCGAGCGCGGCGCGGATATCCGGGTGCGCACCAAGCTGGTCTCCGCCCGCCGCGACGGGGAGACCTGGGTGGCGAGCCTCCAGAACGTGGAGACCGGCGAAATCGAGGATGTGCGCGCCCGGGTCGTCGTGAACGCGGCAGGCCCCTTCGTGGCCGACGTGCTCAACGCCAAGCTCGGCCTCAACACCACCAAGAACGTGCGCCTGGTGAAGGGCAGCCATATCGTGGTGCCCAAGCTCTTCGACACCAAGGAAGCCTTCATCCTCCAGAACACCGACAAGCGGATCGTCTTCGCCATTCCCTACCAGGAGAAGTTCACCCTCATCGGCACCACCGACATCCCGGTGGAGTCCATCCCGGACAAGAAGGTCGCGATCACCGAGGACGAGGTCCGGTACCTCTGCAGCATCGTGAACCACTTCTTCAAGCGCCAGGTCACCCCGGACGAGGTGGTGTGGACCTATTCCGGCGTCCGCCCGCTCTTCGACGACGGCTCCGCCAACGCCTCCGCCGTCACCCGCGACTACGTGTTCGACATGGACGCGCCGCAGGGCCGGGCTCCCGTGCTGTCGATCTTCGGCGGCAAGATCACCACCTTCCGCAAGCTGTCCGAGCACGCCCTCGACGAGCTGAAATCCTACTTCCCGGCCATGAAGCCCGCCTGGACGGAGACGGCCAAGATCCCTGGCGGCGACATGCCGGATGGCGACTTCGACCGCTTCTTCGCCACCGTGCGCCAGCGCTGGCCCTTCCTGCCCGAGGCCCTGGCGAACCGCCTGTCCCGGGCCTACGGCACGCGGGTCGAGGAACTGCTCGGCTCCGCCAAGGCCATGGCCGACCTGGGCGAGGATTTCGGCGCCGGGCTCACCGCCGCGGAGGTGGATTACCTGATGCGCCGCGAGTGGGCGCGCAGCGCGGAGGACATCCTGTGGCGGCGCTCGAAGCTCGGCCTCCATGTGCCGGCGGACGGGGCGGCCAGGATCGACGCCTACATCGCAAAGCGCAACGCGGCCTCCATCGCGGCGCAATAAGAAACTCGTCACGGCACACCTCGGGGGAAGGGTATGGCTCAGTACATCGGCGCCATCGATCAGGGCACGACCAGCTCGCGCTTCATCGTGTTCGACAAGGCCGGCGCCATCGTGTCGGCCGCTCAGAAGGAGCACGAGCAGATCTATCCCAGGCCCGGCCATGTGGAGCACGATCCCCTCGAGATCTGGCGCAACACGCAGGAGGTCATCCGGCAGGCGCTGGCCAGGAAGGGGCTAGAGCCCGGGGATCTCGCGGCCATCGGCATCACCAACCAGCGCGAGACGGCGCTGATCTGGGACAGGCGCACCGGCAAGCCCCTCCACAACGCCCTGGTCTGGCAGGACACCCGCGTCGACGCCATGGTGGATGAACTCGCCCGGGACGGCGGCCACGACCGCCTGCGCGGCAAGACCGGCCTGCCCCTGGCAAGCTACTTTTCCGGCCTCAAGCTGCGCTGGCTCCTCGACAACGTTCCCGGCGCCCGGGAAAGGGCCGCGGCCGGCGACGTGCTGTTCGGCAACATCGACACCTGGCTGGTCTGGAACCTCACGGGCGCCGCCGATGGCGGCCGCCACATCACCGACGTGACCAACGCGAGCCGCACCCAGCTCATGGATCTCCGCAGCCTGGCATGGGACGAGGACATCCTGAGGCTGTTCGACATCCCCGGAGCCTGCCTGCCCACGATCCTGTCGTCGAGCGAGGTTTACGGGGAAGCCGCCGACGATCTGGCGGGCGTGCCCATCGCGGGCATTCTGGGCGACCAGCAGGCGGCCCTCGTGGGCCAGGCCTGCTTCCAGCAGGGCGAGGCCAAGAACACCTACGGCACCGGCTGCTTCATGCTCATGAACACCGGCGAGACCCCCTACTCGTCCCAGTGCGGCCTGCTCACCACCGTGGGCTACCGCTTCGGCGGGGGCAAGACGGTCTACGCCCTGGAGGGCTCCATCGCCATCGCCGGCGCCCTGGTGCAGTGGCTCCGGGACAATCTCGGCATCATCCAGGCCAGCGCCGACATCGAGCCCCTTGCCCGCAGCGTCGAGGACAATGGCGGCGTGACCATCGTGCCGGCCTTCTCCGGGCTCTACGCGCCGCACTGGAACTCCCACGCCCGCGGGCTGATCGGCGGCCTCACCCGCTACGCCAACAAGGCGCACATCGCCCGCGCGGCGCTGGAGGCTACCGCCTTCCAGACCCGCGAGGTGCTGGAGGCCATGGCCAAGGACACCGGCATCGGCCTCAAGGAACTGCGCAGCGACGGCGGCATGGTGGTCAACGAACTGCTGATGCAGTTCCAGGCGGACATCCTCAACGTGCCTGTGGTGCGCCCCAAGGTGATCGAGACCACCGCCCTCGGCGCGGCTTACGCGGCCGGCCTCGCCACCGGCTTCTGGGCCGGAACCGACGAGCTGGTGCGGAACTGGGCCGTCGACAGGCGCTGGACCCCCGCCATGGAGGCAGGCCGCCGGGACCGGCTGAACGCGGAATGGAACAAGGCGGTCGCCCGCTCGCTCGACTGGGCGGATTAGCTCCCGGCTCGGTCCCGTAGGCAGCGCCGCTTCACCGCTATGCCTTTCCGGCAGCGGGCCCTCATTGCGCCGACAGGGCCGCCCGGATCTTCCCGGCGTTGGCCGCCAGGATCTCAGGCTTCTCCATCTCGCCCGTATGGGGCCTCATGGGCACCCCGTCGAAGCGCGGGATGACGTGGACGTGGAGGTGGAAGACCACCTGTCCGCCGGCGCTCTCGTTGAACTGCTGGATCGTCAGCCCGTCGGCCGAGAAGGCCTCCTTGGCGGCCCGGGCTACGACCTGCACCGCCTTCATCAGCTCCGCCAGATCGTCGGGCTTCACATCGAGGATGTTGCGGGCCCGGGCCTTGGGGATGACCAGCACATGCCCGTCGCCGCGGGGCATGATGTCCATGAAGGCCAGAACCCCATCGGTCTCATGCACCTTCTGGCATGGAAGCTCGCCCCTCAGGATCTTCGCGAATACGTTGCCGTCGTCATAGGTCATCCTGCCCCCTCCTGATCCGGCCATCCTGACAGGACTCCTGCCGGAAGAACCACCCCTGAGGCTACTATACCCATCCCGTCAGGCAATGGCCCCGGCTACCGGACAAAGGCTTCGACTCCGGGGAGCCGAGCAGCCCTGGCGCGCCCGCCCGTTTGCCTTGACAATTGGTCGCGGGCCCCAGTCGGGCGCAATCGATGTTGCTGCCCTGTCGGGGCCTTTCAGCTCCAAGTATTTCCGCTCTTCTGCCGTCCAAGGTTGTTTATCGTAAGCTGCCATTCCAACGTCTTCGCGTCCGAGAGAATCCGTTTTCTTTCTATTGAGTGGTTTTCTTTGAATATATTTCCCTGCTGCCGAAATATATCTGCTCTGTGAATTTAATCATTGAGGGATTACGACATTAGGGAATTGCCATGCGTGTTGGGCCGAGACAATGCTCCTAAGCAGGACAATTCGGTCAGGGCTGATTTTTCAATTGGATTTTTTTGCAAAGGTTATCCCTTTCTGACCGGAACCATCGATTCCGCGAGCGGTTGTTCAAGGCATGAACACTAATCGCCAAGGAGGCACATGATGGCGACAGGAAGTTCGACTTCGAAGCGTGGCTTCGCGTCGATGGACGGTGACCGGCAGCGCGAGATCGCAAGCAAGGGCGGCAAGAGCGTCCCTGCTGAGAAGCGGTCCTTTTCCCAGGATCGGGAACTCGCCTCCGAAGCAGGCCGCAAAGGCGGTCAGGCATCGGGCAGCACGCGCAACAACCAGGAATGACCATTCCTGCCAACGACACGTAAAGGGGCCGCTTGACGGCCCCTTTATTTTTGCCCGCAGCAACAGCTTTCAAACTCAAGAGAACATCGCTCAGGAATTGAAGTGAAAACCTGACGCGTTCGACGCCTCGTCGATCGCTCCCCCGAACAATCGCCTGTCGCCGGCGATGGCCCGAAACTCCTCCACGGTCGGGGCCGTGAACTTGAGGGAACCGAGGTCGATCTGCCGGATGAGCTCTCCGGCGAGGGACGAGAGGAAATCCAGGGACTGGATCCCAAGGGCCGTTGCCGCCTCGAAGGCCAGCTCCGTCGAGGACGAGGACCGCGAGGAGCCGATCAGCGCCATGAGGCAGTATTCATCCAGGCTGCCGTGTCGCGACCTGAGGGGCCGATGGGAGAACGGCTGCCCCCGCTGCCGGGTCAGGGCGAAGGCCAGCAGCAGCGCGTCGGAGACGATGGCCTTCGCGGCCTCAGGATGGGTGTAGGCCGCGAGCGCCTGCTCCGGTCCGTCCAGGAGGGCAAGATCGTATTGGTCTTCGAGGCGACCGAGGGAGCGGAACACGTCGATGACCGGCACGGTGCTGGGGTGAAACAACACGGTAACCGGATCCGACGCCGTTGAGGAGGATGCCCCGATCATGGGAATGGATTGATCCGCGCAGGGATGAGCTGCTCAAACGTAGCGGTACGCTCCGGCGGCCGAACCGTTGCGCCAGGCCGGAACAACGAGGTGACGCCTCAGCATGAGGGGACAGGTGACTTCATCCTGCTGCGAGGCAGGAACGATGCCGCTCAACATGGAAGCAACCGAGGGCCTGTCCCGCTCGGGAGAGCTCGACGTCAGACGAGAGAATTCGTCCGGGAGCTCCTCCTGGCTGAAAATCGCGTCCAATTCGTTGGTGGCCGTCATTGTCGCCTCCGCATTCTTTGCTTCACACAGCAACGTGCCCGGAATGCGGGGGTTCCTTATGCGGCAACATGTTCGGCCCTAGCCCGACGCGCCGGCGATGAAAAAACTCGTCCGCTGGAATTTTTCTTGGAACCAGGCTTCGACATCGGGCGTTAGAGCTGCAACCGGTCCGAATGCCCCCTTGGGCCGGCACCTTTCAAGGCGCAGTCATATCATGGCTGCGCCTTTTATTTTGTCCGCTTGTCCCCGAACGGAACATGAGGCACCCGAAGAGCCCGGGCGCCTCATGCCTGTGGGGCCCACAGATCGAAATTACGGCTTCGGCGCGGCTGTCGTGCCGGACTGACCGCCGGAGCTGCCGGTCGAACTGGCATTGTTGCCGCCGCTGGTGTTGAAGGCCGGGGCTCCCTGCAGGTCCGCCTTGGTCATCCGAAGGATCACGCGGTCCGGACCGTCCGAGCCGATGCTGCCGGCCGTGTTGGCGTTGCCGGACCCCATGGTGCCCGCACCGGCCGTGCTGCCGGCGCCTGCCGTCCCGGAGCCGGACGTGGTGCCCATCGTTCCAGCGCCGCCCGTCGTGCCGGCGCCTGCCGTGGAGCCCGTGGTTGCCGGCGCGCTGGCGTTGTTGCCCGCTCCGGCATTGGCCTGCTGGCCGCTGGCGAATTCGAGGGAATTGAACGGAACGGCCACATCCTTCTCGCCGATGCCGAGGAACCCGCCGACGCCGACCACGGCCGCAACCGCCTGGCCGTTGCGATCGACGATCACGTCGTTGATGTCGCCGATGGACTCGTTGTTCGAGCTGACGACGCGCGTGCCGATCAGCTTGGAGGCCATGATCTGGTTCGGCTGCATCTGGGTCATGAACTGGCCCTGCATGGCGCCGCTCTGGCCCATGTTGGACTGGGTCATGGTCGAGGCGCCGGCCGCGCCGCCAGGCTGCATGGTCGAGGTGCCGGCCGCGCCGCCGGGCTGCATGGCCGACGAGCCGGACGTCGCCGTGCCGGAGCCGGAGGCGGTCGGACGGTCGGTGCCGCCGGACGGAGCAGCGGGGGACGTCTGTGCGAAGGCCGGCGCAGCCGCGAATGCCGTGACGACAAGGCAAGCTGCCATATGCTTCTTCAGCATTGCTTCATTCTCCTGAAGGATATCTTGAATTGCGTTGTGCGCCATACTGCGCGAGAGGCCAACGCCAGGAATCAGCGATCGTTCCTGGGCTCGACGTATTCCGAAATATTGTCATGGCGTCTCTATTAAGGACGCTCACCTGATTACTGTTTGATATTTCGACAGGTGGCGGTCTGCCCTGCCGCTCGTCACGGGACAAGCGGACCTTGCTTGTCACGTCAAGGGCAACCTTGACTCGGACGAATGGTTCCTGACGCCGTCAGGGCGCTTGCGGGGCGGGATTTGGAGCCTGCCGGACCATGGGTGGAACGGGAGCGCACATGCGCCGGGCGAAAGCGGCGCGTCCGTCCCGTGGCGCAACAGCAACGGAGGCGGTCTCAACCCGCCCCCTGCATTTCCGCTTCGATCCCTTGACGAAGCAATCCTAGGAAAGAGACTGGTCCAAGAGCGCGAGGCAGAGGCTCGGGGTTCGATCCGCGCCGGCCTTGGCGAGGGGGCTCACATCGCCGAGGCAGCCGACAGGATTGCGGCGCTTCGGCTTCTGGTCCGGGGGCACCTCGGTCCCCTCCCGACGGGGGGCGACCGGATGCTGGACCACGGGAGCGTGCACTTCTTCCTTCAGGGTGATGATCGGAAGATCGGTATTCTTCGCGAAGATCGTGATGCCGGATTGGGGATCGGAGCGGTACAGGACCTCCCCGTTGCGATCGCGAAGGATCACGGTGGCCTGCGCGATGCCCACAAGCTCGACGGTGGAGATGGTGGCGGGCTGCTGCGCCGGAAGCGGCCCTGCCGTGCGATCCCCTTTGGCGGCGGCCGGGGCCGACCTGAGCGGCAGCTGCGCCGGAGGCCTTTCGGCCTGAGCAAGGGATGCGATGCTGAAGGAGGCCGGGATGAAACTGCCGGCCAGGAAAGCGACGCCTGCCAGTCCCAACAATGTGGCGGGGTTGCCGAACATCCCTCTCTCCTGTTTCCCAGCTGAACTGTTTGGTGAAACAACGCGACCCTCTCCTATGATGTTCCTGTGGATGGGCCGAGGACAGCGCAAGAAAAAAGAGGGAACTTTTATTTTCCGAGCTGCGTTCTTTAAGCACCGGCCTCCTGGTCCTCCCCGCATTCCCCTTGTGCATTGGCCGGCACCTTAAGACGGGCTTTCCAGCCCGTCTTTTTTTGTTTTCAGAGCTTCCAAGACAAAGAAAAGCCCGGCTGTCGGGCCGGGCGATTACTTGTAGCTATGAAGGATCAGGCCGATAGACCCAACGACCGGCAGGCTTCCGGTTTCAGGCCGTGGCCGCGCGCGCCTCGCGGCGACGGGCGCTCTGCTGGAAGAACAGGGCCTGGCTGATCACCGCAGAGACGTTGGCCGGTTGGAACGGCTTGGCGATCAGGAAGGCGGGCTCGGGACGCTCGCCGGTCAGGAAGCGCTCCGGATAGGCGGTGATGAAGATCACCGGCACCTCGAAGGCTTTCAGAAGATCGTTGACCGCATCCAGGCCCGAGCTGCCGTCGGCGAGCTGGATATCGGCGAGGATGAGCCCGGGCTGCTTGGTGGATGCAAGCTTCACGGCCTCCGTCCTGGTCCTGGCGACGCCGGTCACGTTGTGGCCGAGGCCTTCCACCAGGGCTTCGAGATCCATGGCGATCAGGGGCTCGTCCTCGATGATGAGGATGTCGGTGGCCATGTCGGCCGCCAGTTCGCGCCCTGCCTCGTCGACGAGGTCCCGGACGGTTCTGGCGTCGACGCTGAGGATCTGCGCGACCTCTTCCTCTCCGAAGCCTTCGAGGCAGGAGAGCAGGAAAGCCTGGCGGGGAAGCGGGGTGATCTGCCCGAGGCGGGCTTCGGCCGGCAGATCGCGCTGGATCTGCTCGCTCCTGCCGTTCACCGACAGGGAATTCCAAATGCGGGTGAAAACTTGAAAAAGCTCGACCTTGACATTTCCGGTAGGGGCAATGGTTTCAGGCTCGCTCACCAGGGTTTCCAGCGTCGCGGCAACATAGGAATCACCAGCCATCTGGCTGCCGGTGAGAGCGCGGGCGTAACGGCGAAGATATGGTAAATGCTGGACGACAAGCTGAGCTGTCGACATTCGCTTCCCCTTGATTTGTGCTTTTGACTCGTTGCACTAACGGACGATTAAACTCGGCAGGCGCATAAAGGTTCCACTGATGGAACCGCAGGCAGGAATGAGCGTTATTGCTCGCAAACAAGTCTATGTATACTGCTAAGGTTAGCTATCCCGTCATAAAAAATAAGGGGTAGCGAGGGGATGCCAATGACAGTTGAAGTGGGGAACAAGCTTGCTCGACTCATTCCGGAGGCCACTTTGAGCGATAAGCTTGACCCGAAGCTTGACAGCAACAGCCAGAGGCGCATCGGCGATCAATTACGGGCCATGTACGACGAGCTGATGCAGCAGCCCGTCCCGGACCGTTTCAAGGATCTGCTCGAGCAGCTCGAAAAGTCCAATCGCACCAAGCTCAACGAAGTCGACAAGGGCCAGGCGGAGGGGTCGCAATGACCCCAGAGCCCGAGTTGCGAGAGGCTCTTCTGGCGGCCGTTCCCAGTCTGCGCGCCTTTGCCATCTCGCTCTCGGGCCAGGTCGACCGGGCCGACGACCTCGTTCAGGACACTCTCCTGCGCGCCCTGTCGAATCTGCATCGCTTCGAGCGCGGCACGAACCTGAACGCCTGGCTCTTCACGATCCTGCGCAATCTCTTCCACTCCGAATACCGCAAGCGCCGCCGCGAGGTCGAAGATCCGGACGGCTCCTATGCGGGCCGCCTGAAGGTGCAGCCCGAACAGGGCTCCCGGCTGGATTTCGAGGATTTCCGCAGCGCCCTGGCGAAACTTCCCTCCGATCAGCGCGAGGCCCTGCTTCTGGTGGGCGCCTCCGGCTTCTCCTACGAAGAGGCCGCTCACATCTGCGGCTGTGCGGTGGGGACCATCAAGAGCCGCGTGAACCGGGCGCGCTTCCGCCTCGCCTCCCTGCTCAATGTGGACGACGTGGACGATCTGGGCCCGGACAGCATGACCCGCGCGGCTCTCCAGGGTTAGCCGGACGAACACTAGAGCTGTTTCCACTTGCATGGAATCAGCTCTCTTCTTGGATGCTCCGCATTTTTTGACGGCGAACCGGATCCACTTCGCCGAAAAATGCTCTAACAATCCCTTCCAACCCCTTCATGAAAAACGCCGCCTCAAGGGGCGGCGTTTTTCCATTCCGGAGCGCGGCGTATCCGCCTGCGTCACATGGGGCTTCTGCCCCGGAGCAGGCCGATCACGGCCGAGATGGCGAAGAGCACGATGGCCACGAAGAAGATCAGCTTCGCGATCTCGACCGCAGTGCCCGCGATGCCGCCGAAGCCGAACAGGGCTGCGACGAGCGCAATGATGAGAAAAGTGACTGCCCAACCGAGCATGATTGACCTCATTTGCCAGTAGATCGGCTGAGTGCCGATGATGTTCATTCAACGCCAAGCGCGACTGTAGGGTTCCGGGGGAATGACGGCCTGCAAAAGTTGCGAGCCGCCTTGATCGAAGTAATCCGTGAGACGGCAATGAGTATGGAACCGGCATCCCGCCCGCACGTTTTCCAAAACACTTGGGAGACAGATCCAATGAACCGTTCAGTTGCACTTCGTGCATTTCTTATGTTCGCGGTCCTTACTGTTCTTGCCGCGGTTACTGGCTTCCTGTCTCATGTGACAATTGCAGAAGTACTTTTTCTCATCTGCGGATCCCTGTCCGCCATGATGCTTTTCCTGGCGTTGACGGTTCCGACGCCATCGCTTGTTCCCGTCAGGGTGCGCCGGCGGCGCTGAACAGGATCATCGGTTTCGTTGCATGGGCGGCTGGGAAGCCGCCTTTTGCTTTTCCGGGACCTTTCGCAGCTTCCTTTCGCGCGCAGGATGGCGCCGCACCTTTGGTCTGAACAACCCTGCTCCAACCAAGAGTGTGCCCGCGTCGAGTCTCGACGCAGGCATCGCGTCGCGGGAAAACGGGGTCGGCACGTTCGGTCGATCCCCGCCAGGATCGGAGCCGGCGCCGTCGCGCCGGACAGGCAACCACGGGCTCAGGCCTACGACCTTCATCTGCCCGGTCGGCCCGTGTTCTTCGGGCAGGATGGCGCCTTCGGTCTTCAGTCCCTCTCTCGGAAAGTTCCGTCGGCCATGATGATCCCGCCATGATGACACGTCCGCTTGCACCGTAGACCCGGCGCCTGTGAAATGGCCAGGTCAGGAAGGGACTCGCCACCGGCGCAACGGCCCCGATTCTGGACAATTGCGGCTTCGACGCTACACCGCTCGGCCTGCCATGAACGAGGATGACGATGCGTAAGGATCACGACACGCCGGAGGGCGCGGTGCACAGGCTCTGGGTCAACAGCCGATGCCTTCAGGGCAACCTGCCCGGCGACCCCTCACGCCGGCGGATCGATGTCTATGTGCCCGCAGGCCACGACGGGCGCGGACTTCCCCTCCTGGTGGATCTCGTCGGCTATACGGCGGGCGGCCCGGCCCACACCAACTGGAAGAACTACGGCGAGAACGTTCCCGAGCGCCTCGACCGCCTGATCGCAACGGGCCAAATGCCCCCGGTGGTGGCCGCCTTCCCCGATTGCTTCACGCGCCTTGGCGGCAATCAATATGTGGACAGCGCCGCCACGGGCCCCTGGGAGACGTTCCTCCTCCGCGAGATGCTGCCCCAGGTCGAGGAGCGCTTCGGCTGCGGCGGCGACGGACGCCGGGGCGTGTTCGGGAAGAGCTCGGGCGGCTACGGCGCCCTGGTCCATGCCCTGCGGCACGGGGGGTCCGTGTGGTCCGCCGCCGCCTCTCATTCGGGCGATGTGGGCTTCGAATACCTCTATCACCTGGGCGAGTTCGCAGGCGCGCTGCGCCACCTCATGGATCACGGCCTGTCCATCGAGACCTTCATCACAAGGTTCGAGGCAGGCCCGAAGGC
>DATHAU010000704.1:0-1696 GCA_035296545.1 Microvirga sp. | reverse complement strand
AGCCTCTGGGCCACCGCCTCGCGGCCGTAGCGCTCTTGCAGCGCCGCCACCTGTTCGGGCCTTGCGGAGGAGTAGACCAGCGGGGCGCGGCCCCTGTTCTGCTCCAGGAAGGCGCGGAGGTCCTCCGGCGAGGTTTCGCCGCTCATGACCCTGCTCACGTCGATGGAGAAGACGGGATGATCCTTGGCGTGGACCTCGATCTGGTTGAGGGTGGCGCGGGAGCAGCTTCCCACGAGGATGGCCTCCGGCCCCTCCACGGGCTCCACCCGGGGCCGCCCGCCCCCGGCGAGCCCCGCCCGGATGAAATTGCGCGGCAGGCCGAGCGCGATGCCCGAGCCGCCGGTGAGGAGCCTCGCCTCGGCGCAGGCCTCCCCGATGGCCAGGAGATCCTCGTCGGAGAGCGTATCGACGATGACGAGGCGCTGGCCCGCATCGGCCGCGGCGGCGAGCGCAGCGCGGATGGCCTCCGGCCCCCGGCGCAGCACGGGCCAGTCCACGAGGCCCACCGGCTCCCGGCATTGCAGCGAGAGCCAGCGGCGCAGGTCCGCGTCGGTCATGGGGTTGAGCGGGTGATGCTCCATGCCCGATTCGTTGAGCAGCCGGTCGCCCACGAACAGGTGCCCCTTGTAGATCGTGCGGCCGGCGCCGGGAAAGGCCGGGCAGGCGATGACGCCCCTGACGTCCAGGCGCTGCGCCAGGGCCTCGCCCACGGGGCCGATATTCCCCTCCGGCGTCGAGTCGAAGGTGGAGCAGTACTTGAAGATCACCTGCCGGCAGCCCTGGGCCTGCAGCCATTCGAGGGCCGCCAGCGACTGGGACAGCGCCTGCTCCACCGGGATCGACCGGCTCTTCAGGGAGATCACCCCGGCCTCCACATCCCCGGCCGCCGGGGCGGCGGGAACGCCAAGGTACTGAACGGTCCTGAGGCCGCCCTCCTGGCCGTGGCCCTTGGCGATGGTGTTGGCGATGTCGCTCGCCCCGGTGAAGTCGTCGGCAATCACACCAAGCAGCATGTCGAAGCCTCGCATTCGGGACCATTGGGCGACAGCTCGCGCCGGAAAGCAAGCCGGCAGGGGCATCGCTTCCCGCGTTCATGGCTCCCAAAAGGCTTGCCGCCGCCGGCCTTGCAACGCAGGGCCGCCTCCACCACAATCCTCGACCGTCGGGCTCTTCGATGCCCCGGCAGGCCCTCACCCATGCGGATCGACCGATGCCACGCTTCTCTGCCAATCTGGGCTTCCTGTTCACCGACCGTCCCGAGCTCGAGCGGGTCGCCGCCGCCGCCGCCGCGGGCTTCAAGGCGGTCGAGATGCACTGGCCCTACCAGGTGCCGGCCCCTGAGATGCGGGCCGCCCTGGCGCAAAACGGCGTCGCGATGCTGGGGCTGAACACGCCGGTGGGCAACGCCGCCGCGGGCGATTTCGGCCTGGGAGCCCTGGCGGGCCGCGAGAGCGAGTTCCAGCAGGCTCTGGACCAGGCCGTTTCCTATGGGGCCGCCATCGGGGCGAGCGCCGTTCACTGCATGGCGGGGGTGGTGGCCCCGGAGGGTTTCGCGGCCGCCGAGCGCACCTTCGTGGACAACCTGCGCGCCGCCGCCGACAAGGCCGCAGGGGCCTCGATGACGGTTCTGATCGAGCCGATCAACCATCGCGACAAGCCGAACTACTTCCTCCACCGCATCGAGCAGGCCGCCTCC
>DATHAU010000703.1:0-5500 GCA_035296545.1 Microvirga sp. | reverse complement strand
CGCTCCACGATGGCGAGCACGTCCTTCAGTCGCAGGACCAGGGCGGTGTCGATGATGTCCTGGCTGGTCGCGCCCACGTGAACGGACCTGCTGTGAGGCTCGCCGGTTGCGGCGCGGAGCTGCTTCACCAGTTCGGGAACGCCCACCCCGTCCCGCGCCAGCCCCTCGGCCAGCCGGGCCCAATCCGGTTGAAAGGCGCGGCAGGCCTCGCCGATCCGCCGGGCGGCCTCCCGATCGATCAGCCCTGCGGCCGCCCCCGCCTCGGCCAGGGCCGCCTCCGTGCGGAGCATGGCCGCGAGTTCGGCCGCGTCGGAGAAGAACGCCTCCACCTCCTCGTCGCCGACGAGCGCGTGCAGCAGGGGACGGGATGGCGTCTGCATGATCATGCTCCCGCGGTCACACGGCCTCGAGGGCGATGGAGATGCCCTGCCCCACCCCGACGCACATGGTGGCCAGCGCCAGCCTCTTGCGAGAGATTTTCAGCTCCAGGGCCGCCGTGCCGGCGATGCGCGCGCCCGACATGCCGAGGGGATGGCCGAGCGCGATGGCGCCCCCGTTCGGGTTGACGTGCTCCGCATCCTCCGGGATGCCGAGCTCGCGCAGAACCGCGATGCCCTGGCTGGCGAAGGCCTCGTTCAGCTCCACCACGTCGAAATCCGCGGGCGTCAGCCCGAGGCGGGCGCACAGCTTCCTGGTGGAGGGAGCAGGCCCGATGCCCATGATGCGCGGCGGAACGCCCGCCGCCGCCCCGCCGAGAACCCGCGCGATGGGCTCGAGCCCGAACCGGCGCATGGCCTCCTCCGAGGCGACGATCAGGGCGGCGGCGCCGTCGTTGACCCCGGAGGCGTTGCCCGCCGTCACCGTCCCGTCCCGGCGGAACGGGGTCGGCAGCTTGGCGAGCATCTCGATGGTGGTGTCGGCGCGGGGATGCTCGTCCCTGTCGACGATAGTGGGATCGCCCCTGCGCTTCGGGATCGTGACCGGCACGATCTCCCGGGCGAAGCGCCCCCTCTCCTGCGCGGCCGCGGCCCTGGCTTGCGAGCGCAGGGCGAAGGCGTCCTGGTCCTCGCGGGAGACCCCGAACTCGGCGGCCACGTTCTCGCCGGTCTCGGGCATGGAATCGACCCCGTACTGGCTCTTCATCAACGGATTGATGAAGCGCCAGCCGATGGTGGTGTCGTGGATCTCCGTGGCGCGGGAGAAGGCCTGTTCCGCCTTGGGCATCACGAAGGGCGCGCGGGACATGGATTCGACGCCGCCTGCGATCATCAGCTCCGCCTCGCCCGCCCGGATGGCGCGGGCGGCGGCGATCACCGCATCCATGCCCGATCCGCACAGGCGGTTGATGGTGGCGCCCGGAACGGAGGCCGGCAGGCCTGCGAGCAGCACGGCCATGCGGGCCACGTTGCGGTTGTCCTCGCCCGCCTGGTTGGCGCAGCCGTAGATCACATCGTCCACGGCCTCGAAATCCACCCTCGGGTGGCGCTCCATCAAGGCCCTCAGGGGGATGGCCGCGAGATCGTCCGCGCGAACGCCCGACAGGGCTCCGCCGTAGCGGCCGATGGGGGTTCGCACATAGGCGCAGATATAGGCTTCACGCATCGCGGGCTCCTTTCGTGCCGCCATGGGCGCGCTCGGTCCGGGCCTGGAGGTCGCGCAGGGTGGTGAGTTCGAGCCCGGTGGGCGCGGGCGTCTCCTCGAGGCTTTCGGAGAAGCGCACCTTCCAGCCGCAGGTGTCCTGCACCCTCTCCCGGGTGACGCCCGGATGCAGGGAGACCACGGTGAACTCCTTGGTGTCCGGATCGGGCTTCCAGAGGGCGAGATCGGTGATGAGGAGCGTCGGTCCCTTGGTGGCGATGCCGAGGCGCCGCCGGTGGTCGCCGCCCTCCCCGTGGCCGAAGGAGGTGTAGAAATCGATTCGCTCCACCATGCCCCGGGTCGCCTGCTTCATGGTGATGAAGATCTCCTTGCAGGAGGTGGCGATCTCCGGCGCGCCGCCGCCGCCGGGCAGGCGCACCTTGGGATGATGGTAATCCCCGATCACGGTGGTGTTGATGTTGCCGAAGCGGTCGAGCTGCGCCGCGCCGAGGAAGCCGATGGAGATGCGCCCGCCCTGGAGCCAGTAGCGGAACATCTCGGGCACGGACACGGTGGTCAGCGCCGTCTCGCACAACTCGCCGTCGCCGATGGACAGCGGCAGCACGCCCGGCGCGGCGCCGATGGTGCCGCTCTCGTAGATGAGCGTGATATCCGGCGCATGGGTCAGCCGCGCCACGTTGCAGGCGGCGGACGGCGCGCCGATGCCCACGAAGCACACGTCCTCGTTGGACAGGGCTCGGGACGCCGCAATCGTCATCATCTCGGTGGGGGTGAAATCAGGGGGCCTCATCCTTGCAATCCCTTCACGCGCCCGGCGAAAACCTCGGGCCCTGCATCGAGCACGTTCTCCTTCATCCATCGGGTGAAAAGCTCCCGGTCGGCGGAGATCCGGTCCCATTCCAGATAGGCGGCGTTGTCGCGGTCGTAATAGCCGTGGGCATAGGAGGGGTGCGCCCCGCCGGGCACATGCGCGACGGACGCGACGGTCCAGTGCGGCAGGACGCAGAGGTTGGGATGAAGGTCGCTGAAATCCTCCACGATCTCCTCCACGGTCGCCACGGCGCGCCTTGCGGCCAGCACCGCCTCCTTCTGCACGCCCACGATGCCCTCGATCAGCACGTCGCCGCGGCGGCTCGCCTTCTGGGCATGGATGAAGGCCACGTCCGGCCGGTGGGCGGGCACGGCGGCCAGCTCCTCGCCCGTGAACGGGCAGGCGATGGCCTTGATCTCGGGGTTGACGTCTTTAAGGCCCGCGCCGCGGTAGCCGCGGAACACGGCGCAGGGCAGGCCCGCCGCGCCCGCCTCGTAGGCGTTGGCCATGGCGGCGTGGCTGTGCTCCACCGTCTCGATGGGGCGCGGCCAGCCATTCTCGATGGCGTCGCGCATCCGGCGCAGGAGGCCGACGCCGGGATTGCCCGCGTAGGAGAACACCACCTTCCTGGCGAGCCCCATGCCGATCATCTGGTCGTAGATCACGTCGGGGGTCATGCGGATCAGCGTCAGGTCCCGGCGGCCCTGGCGGATCGCCTCATGGGCGGCCGCATGGGGGATGAGATGGGTGAAGCCCTCGAAGGCCACGACATCGCCGTCGCGGAGGTTCTCGGCGACGGCATCCCTGAGGCTCTGGAATTTGGCCATGATCTGCTTTCAGGTTGCCATCAGATATCGAAGAAGACGGTTTCGTTCTCGCCCTGGAGGCGAATGTCGAAGGTGTAGGCGGGCAGCCCGTTCTCCTCCCCTCGCGGGGCGATCAGGGTCGGCACGCGCAGCTTGTGCTCGATGCGCGCCAGCACCGGGCATTCCGCATTGGCCGCCTCCTCGTCGCCGAAATACATGCGCGTGTGCAGCCCGATATTAATGCCCCGGGCCACGATCCAGAAAGTGATGTGCGGGGCCATCGGCCGCCCGTCCCTGTAGGGCGCGCGGCCCGGCTTGATGGTCTCGAAGCGGTACTCGCCCGTGGCGCCGTCCGTGGGCCGGCGGCCCCAGCCGGCGAAATGCGGATCGGCCCCCCCGCGGGTTTCCTCGGGGCTGTTGTAGAGACCCCTCGCATCCGCCTGCCAGATCTCCACCAGCGCATCCTTCAGGGGCGCGCCGCCGCCGTCGAACACCCGGCCCCTGACGATGATGCGCTCGCCCTTCGTCTCGGGCCCGACGAGCGCGAGGCCGAGGTCCTCCCGCCACAGGCCGGTGATCTCCGCCCAGTTGGGCGTGGCCCCGATGTGAACGTAGGGACCCGCCGTCTGCGAGGGCGACTCCTTGAGAAGGGTCAGCTCCTGCGCCATCAGTTTCCCTCCATCCGGTTCTCGAACGGGGTCGAGCGGCGGCCGCGCAGGACGATGTCGAACCTGTAGGCGAGCGCGTCCATGGGAAGCGTGTTGCGGCGGTCGAGGGCCGCCACCAGCTGCTCGATGGCGGACCGGTCGGGAATGGTGGCCACGATGGGGTCCTGCCAGATCATGGGATCGCCCTCGAAATACATCTGGGTGATCAGGCGCTGGGCGAAGGCATGGCCGAAGATCGAGAAGTGGATATGGGCGGGCCGCCAGTCGTTGACGCCGTTGGGCCAGGGGTAGGCTCCCGGCTTGATGGTGCGGAAGCAGTAGCGCCCCTCCGGGTCGGTGATCGCGCGGCCGCAGCCGCCGAAGTTGGGATCAAGCGGCGCGAGATAGGTTTCCTTGCGGTGGCGGTAGCGGCCGCCCGCGTTGGCCTGCCAGACCTCGATGAGCGCTCCCGGCACGGGGCGGGCGTTCTCGTCGAGGACGCGGCCGTGAACGAGGATGCGCTGGCCGATGGGATCGCCGGTCTTGGCGAAGTTGCGGATGAGATCGTTGTCGAGGGGGCCGATCCGGTCGTGTCCGAAGCGGGGGCCGGTCATCTCCGAGACGGTGTTCTCCAGGGACAGGAGCGGGTGTTGCGGCGAGCGCAGGACGGAGGTCTTGTAGGGCGGCGTGAAGGCGGGCGGATGCCGGTCCCGGTCCCGCTGGTAGTATGATCCCTGATCCGACATCGTGTCTCTCCCGATGGGCTCCGGTTACGCCTGGGGCTCGGAACCGGCTTCCATGTCCGCATAGGCTTTTTTGACGATCTTGAAGGCGTGGTTGGCGGCGGGAACGCCCGCATAGACCGCCACGTGCAGCAGGGCCTCGCGGATGTCCTCCCGGGTCGCCCCCGTGTTGCGCGTGGCGCGCACATGCATAGCGACCTCCTCGTCCTGCCCGAGCGCCGCCAGCAGCGCGATGGTGACGATGGAGCGCTCGCGCCTGGTGAAGTTCGGGCGCGACCACACCGACCCCCAGGCGCTTTCAGTGATGAAGGCCTGGAAGTCGGAATCGAACTCGGTCATCTGAGCGCTGGCCCGGTCCACATGGGCGTCGCCCAGCACCTCCCGGCGCACGGCCATGCCGGCCTTGTAGCGCTCGCTCCTGCTCTCGTCAGACAATCCTGGCCTCCCGGAGATGATGGCCGATCAGCCGGGCGAGGACCGCAGGCTGCTCGACGCAAGGGATGTGCCCGGCGCTCCCGATCAGCTCGAAGCGCGCGCCGGGAATGAGATCGGCCGTGCCGCGCACCAGGTCGGCCGGGGTCGAGCCGTCCTGATCGCCCGCCACGCACAGGGTCGGAGCCCTGATCCGGGCGGCGTCGGCGGCGAGGTCCGCGTCGCGGATCGCCGCGCAGGTTCCCGCATAGCCGTGGGCCGGGGTGCGCGCCAGCATGTTGCGCCAGCCGGCGCATTCGTCGGCGCGGGCCTCGCGGAACAGGGGCGTGAACCAGCGCTGCAGGACGGCCTCGACGATGGCCTCGATGCCGCCCCGCTCCACGGCGGCGATGCGCTCGGCCCAGGTCTCGGCCGTGCCGATCCGGGCCGCCGTGCAGCAGAGGGTAAGCGCGCGGACGCGCC
>DATHAU010000702.1:0-4015 GCA_035296545.1 Microvirga sp. | reverse complement strand
GGAGCGACGCTTCGATATCCGACATACCGTGACGGCCTCAAGGCCCTCTTCGAGGCCGGCGAGGGCGTCCGCCCCGCTGAATGAACGCCCGTTTAGAACAGCATCTGCAGGTCGCCGTCCACGGCGATGGCCTGGCCCGAGCTCGTCCGCCCCAGGGGCGAGCACAGGAACAGGATCTGATCGGCCAATTGCTGCGGCGTCACATATTCCTTCAACGAGGCATTGGCGAGGGCGGCGCGCTCCATCTCCTCATAGGAAACGCCGAGCTGCTGCGCCTTGGCCTCCAGCACCCGGCGCTGGCGGTCGCCCGTCACCACGCCGGGAAGAACCGCGTTCACGCGAATGCCGGCCTCGCCCAGTTCGCGGGACAATGACTTCGTGAACCCGATCACCGCCCATTTGGCGGCCGCGTAGGGCGAGCGCAGGGGAAAGCCGAACCGGCCCGCAGCGGACGAGATGTTCACGATGGAGGCGTTGCGGCTCCCGCGCAGATGGGGCACGGCCAGGCGCGTGCAGTTGAACTGGCCCGTGATGCACACCTCGAGGCAGCGGTCCCAATCCTCGGGATTGATCTCCTCGACCCGGCCCGTCGGCCCGGCGATGCCCGCGTTGTTGATGAGGGCGTCGAGCCCGCCGAGGGCTGCGAGGGCATCCTCGAACACCCGGGAAACCGCATTCCGGTCGGCCACATCCGCATAGGAGAAGGTCAGCTCCGGATCGGTCGAAGCCAGCGCATCGAGGGCGGCGCGGTCCACATCGCAGACATGCACCTTTGCTCCCTCCCGCAGGAAGGCGCGGGCGATCTCAAGCCCGATGCCGGCCGCCCCCGCCGTCACCAGCACACGCAGTCCGGAGATGTTGAGGTCCATTGTGATCGCCTCCCTTTCTAGGTTTGGGCGCCTGGAGCATCGGCTAATCCAGCAGGCGTCCGGTGCTCGCGATGAAGCCGGCCGCGCCTTCGATATCCCTGGCGAGGGCGGAGCGCGCGGCAGCGCCCTCGCCTGCCTCCACGGCGGCCACGAGGCTGCGGTGGTGCTCCGCCGCCCCGCCGGTGCGAAGGCGCTCGGGAGAAATCTTGAGATCGAAATTGAGCACCGGTCCGATCTTCAGCCAGAGGCCTTCGATGATGCCCACGAGAGTCGGCAGGCCGGTGGCCCGGTAAACGGCGAAATGCAGCTCCTTGTTGGCCCGCACGGCCCTGTCGGCCCGGGGGTTCGGGCTGCGCGCCTCGCTGAGGAACGCCCGCTCGAGGCGCTTGATCTCGGCAAGATCCCGGCTCGTGCGGCAACGGGCGGCCTCCTCGGCCGCGAAGCCTTCGACCGCGAGCCTCACGGAGGTCAGCTCGCGGAACCGCGACAGGGTCATCGGCGGCACGCGCACGGCGCGATTCGGCAGGACCTCCAGCGATCCGTCGGAGACGAGGCGCGCAACCGCCTCCCGCACCGGCATCATGGAAACGCCGAGGGTCTCGGCTACGCTGCGCAGGGACATCTTCTGACCCGGAGCCAGCTCGCCGCTCATGAGGCGATCGCGCAGCTCCGCATGGACGCGCTCGCCCAGGGTGACGCGCTCCAGCCGGCCGATCCGGGCGATCGCCGAAGAGGTGTCGTTCGGGCGGGGGCTCGACAAGTTGCTCATTTTCAAGCAGTCTAACTGTGATCACAGATCGCAGCAAGTCACTGCGACGCCGTCATCAGAGGAAGGAAACGGCCATGGCACATTCGGACGATCTCACCCGCCGGACGCTCCTTAAGGGAGCCGCCGGCGCCACCGCGCTCGTGGGCATCGGGATGCCCGCCATCGTGAGGGCGCAGTCTGACGTGATCCGGATCGGGCATCTGACCCCGATCACCGGCTTCCTGGGCCCGCTCGGGGAGTTCGCCCAGATGGGCGTGAAGCTCGCCGCCGAGGAGATCAACGCCGCCGGCGGCGTCCTCGGCCGCAAGGTCGAGCTCGTGATCGAGGACTCCGTGAACCCGCAGACCGCCTCGGCCAAGGCGGAGCGCCTGATCGAGCGCGACAAGGTCGCGATGATCATCGGCGAAATCTCCTCGGCCTCGGCCCTTGCCATCGGCCAGGTCGCCAACCGGACCAAGACGGTCTTCATCAACACGGGCGCCAATTCCGACGCCCTGCGCGGGCCGAGCTGCAACCCGTTCATGTTCCATATCGAGGCCGCGAACTCGATGATGGTGACGGCAGTCGGCACGTACCTGAAGAACGAGAACATGATCAAGGGGAAGAAGTGGTATTCCCTGACCGCCGACTACGCCTTCGGACACGACCTCTTCAAGGTCGCCAAGAAGTTCGTGACGGAGAACGGCGGCCAGTTCATCGGCGAGGAGCTCGTTCCCACCGACGCCACCGACTTCAGCCCCTATCTGCTCAAGATCCGGCAGGCCCAGCCCGACATCGTGGCGTCGAACCTCGCCGGAAACCAGATCACCAACTTCATCAAGCAATATGCCGAATACGGCCTCCCCTTCCCGATCACCGGCTTCGGCTTCGACACGGCGGTGGCCTGGGGCGCGGGCAAGGGCAATTTCTCCGGCATCTGGCCGCTGATCTGGCACCACATGGTGGACACGCCCTCGTCGAAGAAGTTCGTCGAGGCCTTCACCAGGAAATACGGCAAGCCGCCGGAGAACCAGTGCTGGGGGGACTACAACTCCCTCAAGATCGTCGCCCAGTCCTTCACGGAAATGAAGTCCGCCGACCCGCAGCAGCTTGCGGAGCATCTGCGCAAAGGCGCGAAATTCGACATCCTGAAAGGCCGCGAGGGCTACTTCCGGCCTTATGACAACCAAATGGTCCAGGAAATGTATGCCGTGCGGGCCAAGGATTCCGGCAAGATGAAGGATCAGTGGGACATCTACGACCCCCTCGGCTCCGTGCCCGGCCCGGGCGAGGATCTCGAGGCCCTGGCGCCCCCGAAGGACGGCACCTGCAAGATGCAGGCATAGCGCATCGGACACCGGAGCGGCCGCGTCCCGCTCCGGTTCCCGAGCACCGCATTCCATCTCCCCTTGAGTCCCGGCTCCTCGCGCAGGATGCCTTCAGGACCGGAAAGGAGTCCCGCTTGGCGCTCGTCTTCCTTCTCGAGCAGGTGCTGAACGGCCTGTTGGTCGGCGCCTATTATCTGCTGATCGCGCTGGGACTGTCCCTGATCTTCTCGCTGGGCGGGATCGTGAACCTCGCCCATGGGGCCTTCTATGCGATCGGCGCCTATATGGCCGTGACGCTCGCGCCCAGGATCGGGTTTGCGGGAGCCTTCGTGGCATCGCCGATCATCGTCGCGCTGCTGGGGGTGGTCATCGAGCGCCTGCTGTTCCGAAGGTTCTACCGCTCCGACCCCATCCTCAGCCTGTTGCTCACCTTCGGGCTTGCCATGATCATCGAGCAGAGCCTGCGGATGATCTTCGGGGCTGCCCCCCTGCCCTTCTCCATTCCGACGGAACTCAGAGGTCAGGTCTTCCTCGGCAACTTCATCTATCCGCGTTATCGCCTCATCATCTTCGGCGTGGCGCTCGCGGCCGTCGTGGCCACGTGGTTCCTGGTCTACCGCACCGCTTTCGGCCGGGTGGTTCGCGCAGGAGTCCAGAACCCCGACATGGTGGGAGCGCTCGGCATCTCGCTTCAACCCTACATGACCGCCATCGCGGCCATCGGCATCGGCCTGGCGGGCCTTGCGGGCGTGCTGCTGGCGCCGATCTCGGGCGTGCATCCGGCCATGGGAGCCGAGATCCTCACCGCCGCCTTCGTGGTGGTGGTCATCGGCGGGCTGGGCTCCTTCTGGGGCGTGATCGCGGCCGCGGCCCTCGTGGGCGTGGTGCGCGGCCTCACCATCTACTTCTTCCCGCCCGCCGGCGAAGCCTCGATGTATCTGCTGATGGCCCTCGTGCTGCTCCTGCGGCCCCGCGGGCTGCTCGGCGAGCGCATCCAGAAATTCGAGTAGGCCGATGCGCAGGAACTATTGGCCCCTCCTCATCGCCGCAGCGGGCCTCGTGGTGCTGCC
>DATHAU010000701.1:0-4554 GCA_035296545.1 Microvirga sp. | reverse complement strand
GGCTGCACTTCTGCGTCATCACCCTTCTCATGCTCGGGGCAGTGGCGTTGACAGGGCGGCGGGATGCTCTGCGCTCCCGCCGCCCCGGGCTGCAAGCCGTCAGGGCGCTGGCGGTGACGGCGTCCTCGATCCTCTTCATCATGGGCTTGGCTTACCTGCCGATGGCGGAGGCCACCGCCATCGCCTTCGTGTCGCCCCTGATGGTCACCGCCCTGTCGATCCCCATCCTGGGGGAGGCCGTCGGCTGGAAGCGGTGGAGCGCCGTTGCGGTCGGCCTGCTGGGGGTCCTGATCATCGTGCGTCCGGGGGCCGGGGTGTTCGATGCGGCGGCGGTCTTCCCGCTCCTGTCGGCCTCGAGCTGGGCTGTCGCCCTGGTGGTCACGCGCAAGATGGGCGGAGCCGATGGGCCGCTGGTTTCCCTGACCTACGCGGCCATGGCAGGATTGCTGGTCACCTCGGCCATTGCTCCGTTTCAATGGGTGAGTCCGGGCTGGCGCGAGATCGGATTGGGCCTTGTCACGGGCGGCGCGTCCACGGTCGCCCACTGGATGGTCATCCTGGCCTTCCAGCAGGCGCGAGCCTCGGTCCTGGCCACGTTCGCCTACACCCAGCTGGTCTGGTCCGGATTGCTCGGCTTTCTCGTCTTCGGCAGCGTTCCGGACAGGTGGACCCTCGTGGGAGCCGCCGTGATCATCGCCAGCGGCCTCTACACGGCCCATCGGGAAAGAACCGTCAGGGTTTCGGCCGCCCTTGCGGAATAGCCGAGCGCCGGGGCGCCGTTCGACGGACCGATGCGGGACCCGATCGCTCCGGGTCGCCTAGGGCTGTCCTTACGGCTTGTTCCCGAGCCCATCCATCCTATTTGGGAACGGTGATCCTGGCACAATCGCTGAGCACGAGGAAAGGGATGCCTGCAACCCTTGAGAACCTGGATGTTTCCCTTACATCGGAACCCGCTCCCTTCGTCAGCCCTCTGATCGCGTCCGGCGGTCCGGGGCTGCGTCCGCTGAAGCCCTCTGGGACTGAACTGCTTCCCGGGAAGCTGTCGCGGCAGCCCACACCCAAGGTTGGGCGGAACCCCGATGCATGACGCCTCCCGCGGGGGCTTCTCTCCGCCAAGGCCACGGCCGGACGAAGACCTTGCCGCGCGGGCTCGGGAGAAGTCCCGTTGGCCGTATGCCGGGGGCGAGATGGCCGAGCGCATCCGCCGCCATGACTGGGGGACGACGCCGCTCGGTCCCATCGAAGCTTGGCCGCAGCATCTGCGCACCGCGGTCGATCTCATGCTCGACGCCAAACAGCCCGCGTACATCGCCTGGGGGGCCGCGCTCACCTCGCTCTACAACGAAGGCTACATCCCGATCCTCGGCGACAAGCACCACCATGCGCTGGGCAGGCCCTATGCGGAGGTGTTCGCGGAAATCTGGGACGAGTACCGCCCGGTCGTCGCGGCGACCCTGGCGGGAGAGCCGCAGCACTTCCTGGACCAGCCGGTTGCCCTCGTGGGACGGCCGGGCCGCTCCATGAGCTGGTTTACCTTCTCCTGGACGCCCCTGCGGGATGCGAACGGCGCCATCGCGGGCCTGTACTGCGCGGCGACCGAAACGAGCGAGAAGGTTCTCGCCGAGGCGGCCCTGCGCGAGAGGCAGGAGGCGGCGCTGCGCGCAAGCGAGCATCGTTACCACACCCTCTTCCAGTCCATCGATGCGGGCTTCTGCATCCTGGAGCTTGTCTTCGATCAAAACGGGAAGCCGACGGATGGCCGATACGTCGAGATCAACCCTGCCTTCGAGCGGCAGACCGGCATGACGGACGTGCTGGGGAAAACGATCCGCGAAATGGTTCCCGACGTCGAACCCTTCTGGTTCGACATCTATGGCAAGGTTGCGCTCACGGGCGAGGCGATGCGCTTCGTCGATCATGCCCGGTCCATGGGCCGGTGGTACGACTGCAGCGCCTTCCGTATCGGCGAGCCGCACGAGCGGCTGGTCGCCGTGCTCTTCAACGACATCACCGAACGCAAGCAGGCGGAAGAGCGCCTGCGCGAGAGCGAGGCCCGGCTGACCCAGGTGCAGGAGGCCGCCCGCATCGGCAGTTTCAACTTCGACCGGAGGACCGGCCGGGCGACGCCTTCGCCTGAGTTCCTCGCCCTCTATGGAATACCCAAGGAACGCTCGGGCAGTTTCGATTATGAGAACTGGCTCGCCCTCGTGCATCCCGAAGACCGGCCGAGGATCGAGGCGGAAACGCAGGCCGCGGTCGCGGACCCTACCCATCATCAGCTTGACTATGATTTCCGGATCATTCGCCCCGATACCGGCGAGACGCGCTGGCTTGCCGCGCGAACCCGCCTCATTCGCGACTCCGACGGCCAGTTCGTACAGTCGCTGGGGGCGCAGTGGGACGTGACCGCTGAAAAGAGCGCCGGGGCTGCGTTGCGGGCGAGCGAGGCGCGTTTCAGGCTCATGGCCGATGCGATCCCTCAGATCGTCTGGATCACCGACCGTGACGGCAACGCCGAGTTCTTCAATCGGCAATGGACCGATTATACCGGCGCATCCTTCGAACGCATGAATGCAGCCAAGGTGGCGGATGCTTTCGTTCATCCGGAGGACCGGGCTGCGACAGTGGCGGCTTTCGAGAAGGCGCGGCAAGCTGGGGAGATCTTCGAGGTCGAGCACCGCATCCGCTCCAAGACGGGCGATTACCGCTGGTTTCTGGTGCGGGCGGATCCGTACCGCGACCCGGCGACGGGCGAGATCGTCCGTTGGTTCGGAGCGTCGGTGGACATCCATGACCGCCGCCTTGCCGAAGCGGCCCTGCGGGAGAGCGAAGCGCGCTTCCGGCACATGGCCGACTCAGCCCCGGCCCTTATCTGGATGACGGATGAGGAGGGCCGCGTCACCTTCGCCAACAAGCACTACGAATACATGTTCGACCGGCCTGTTGCCGACATGCTCGGCGGGGGCTGGGCCGAGATCGTGCTGCCGGAAGACCTGGAGCGGCACACCACGGCCTTTTTCGACGCATTTCAGGCGCGGGCCGACTTCCACTGCGAGACGCGCGTGATCGACAGGTCCGGTCAGGTGCGCTGGCTGCGCTGCGAGGGCGTGCCGCGCCTCGACGACAGCCATCGCTTTCTTGGATATACCGGCTGCAACATCGACATATCCGACGCGAAGGTCGCGGAGGAGCACCAGCGCCTCCTGATCAACGAGCTGAACCACCGGGTCAAGAACACCATGGCGACGGTGCAGTCCATCGCAAGCCAGACCCTGCGCAACACCGATACGGCAGCGCAGGCCAAGGAGGCGATTGAGGGCCGCCTGATCGCCCTGTCGCGCGCCCATGACGTCCTGACCCGGGAGAACTGGGAAGGGGCCGATCTCTACGAGATCGTCGATCAGGCGGTCGCTCCCTATTCCAGCCGGGGCGAGGACCGGCTTCATCTGAGGGGCTCGAAGGTTCGCCTCCAGCCGCGCACCGCCTTGTCTCTGGCGATGATGCTCCAGGAACTGGCGACGAATGCCGTGAAGTATGGGGCCTTGTCCAACGCGACGGGAGAGATCAGGATCACCTGGGAGGTTGTTCGAGGCGCGCCTTCTCACCTTCATCTCCGGTGGGAGGAGAGCGGAGGTCCCGCCGTTCAGCCGCCGACCCGTCGCGGGTTCGGCACCCGGTTGATCGAGCGAAGCCTTGCTCAGGATCTCGGCGGAAACGTCGATATTGCATTCGCCGCAACAGGCCTTGTCTGCACCGTGGACGCTCCGCTTGCGTAAAGCGTGCCTCGATCGTCGAGATCAACTCGCCAAGGGCAAATGACAACCTGCCCTTAAGCTGTACCGGGCAGTCTCAAATGCTGAACGCTGCCACAAAGTTCATAGCCAGGATGTTCGATGGCGCTGTCCGACTTGAGCAACCTGCCGTTCCCGGCCCATGCAGCCAGACGCTGAAAAGACGCAGAAAAATTTGAACCCGCTTCGTCCTCTGACCTTAGTATAAGAAGCCTGGAAGCTTCGCTCATGCCGTCGCGCTACTTTTTCAATCTCACTGATGGCCACGTGGTGATCCCCGACGAGGACGGCATCGAAGTGTCTGACGATCGGGCCGCCTTGATCCAGGCCTTCGAGGCGATTGAGGAGTTGAGACGTGAGTCGAATGCCTCCCAGGGCGAATGGGAGGGATGGCGGCTCAACATCGTGGATGGCTCAGGCAGGCTCATTCACAGCCTTGCGCTGGACGATGCCGCTCCCGATCAAGGCCCTCACAACTAAGCTGTCCGTAGAGCTACTGTATTCGGTTTCAGCCTGCGCCGATCAAACCTGTGCATATACTGGCGAGGGGTGATCTGGAACACTTCAGTCCTCTGCTTGTTGATCCAAAATCCTTTCCCTAGAGACATGGCCGAGGGCATGGATCTTGAGCTTCCTTGGCCCGTAGCGAAAGAACCTGATGTGACCGAGGACGAAGTCGAAGCCGTTGCCGAAGAGCTTGCGAAAGCAGGCGGTGTCGCGTGGTACCCGGGTCGCGAGCGTGGTCCTCTCCTGAGGATCG
>DATHAU010000700.1:0-2436 GCA_035296545.1 Microvirga sp. | reverse complement strand
GGCCGTTGCAGTTGGATTTTCCCGCCGCATCGCGATCGAAGGTGTAGAGAGTCATGCCCTTGGCGTCGACCAGGGCCTTGCCCTTGCTGGTGTCGGCCACTTTCGCCGGAGCGGCAGCCTGGGCGAAAGCGCAGGTGGCGGCCACAAGGGCGCCGGCGACGATGAGGGCGGGACGTGCAAACTTCATCATGGGAGTTCCTCCTGGGTCGCGTGACCCGGGCGTTAAGACACCCCGGAAGAGGCCTTATCCCCGCAGGCCGTCGAAATTTTTTCGAGCATCCCGGCGCGCGAAAGCCCCGACGGCATCCGAACGCAGCGGCTGGAGTCCGGGGCCGCCTTGGCTTAGGAAGGTGTGCATCCAGGAAGCAGGGAGGAGAACCGTGCCGGGCGCATCCACCGCCGTTGAACCGGAGAGCCGCGACGGCGGAATCCGGGTTCCCACCATCCGGGTGCGCATCCCCCGCAGCGGGGAGCCCCGCCATCACGGGAGCCTCGCTATCGGCGACTGGACGATTCCCTGCGTGATCGGCAGCGGCGGCCTCGCGCCGGCGGGCGCCAAGCGCGAGGGCGACAAGCGCACCCCCATCGGGGTCTTTCCGCTGCGCTACGGCTTCTACGATCCAGTCAACTGCCCGTCGCTGGAGGGCGGCGCGGCCTTCCCGTTCGTTCCCATGCGCGACAGCATGATCTGGGAAGAGGATGCCGCAAGCCCCCACTACAACCGCCTGCTCATTGCGGACGAGGGCGCGCGCCCGGACGAGCGGCTGACCCGGCGGCGCGCGGAAGGGCTGTTCGACGTGGTGGTTCCCATCGGCTACAACGACGCAACGGCCGAACCCTTTCGCGGCAGCGCCATCTTCATCCATGCGGCGCGGCCCGACGGATCGGGCACCGCCGGATGCGTGGCGGTGCAGCGGGGGCACCTGGAAGAGCTCGCCCGCCGTCTCGAGCCCGGCATGATGATCGACATCGGCTATGAGGCGGATGGCGCCGGGGCCATGTCGGATGCGCGCGAGGCGGGGCCGCTTGAAACCGTCAGCTTCAAGGGCCTGCGCCCCGGCCCCCGCCTCATCGTCACGGGCGCGGTCCACGGCAACGAGCCGTGCGGACCGGCGGCGATCCGGCGCGCGATTGCCGGGTGCCGGGCCGGCGGCCTCAGGATCGAGCGCGGACAGGTGACCTTCGTGCCCGTGGTCAACCTCAAGGCCTATCTTGGGAACAAGCGCAACGGAGACCGCAACCTCAACCGCGACCTGCGCGAGGCGACGATTCCCCGGGACAACGAGGACCGCATCGCCAACGTCCTGTGCCCTCTCCTGCGCGGGCACGACGTGCTGCTCGACCTGCACTCCTTCCGCTCCGCCGGGGAGCCCTTCGTGTTCCTCGGCCCCCGGGACAACGACGACGGGATCGAGCCCTTCGCCCACGCGGCGGCCGAGGCGGCCCTCGCGTCCATCCTGGGTCCCGAACTGGTCATGCATGGCTGGCTCGACACCCATGTGAAGGGCGTGGCGCGCAAGCGCTCCTCCGCCGAGGGTCCGCTGTCGCTTGGGGTCGGCACCACCGAATACATGCGCTTCGCGGGCGGCTACGGGGTGACCCTGGAATGCGGCCGGCACGACGATCCCCAGGCCGAGGACGTGGCCTATCGGGCGATCCTCAACGCGCTGGCGCACCTCAAGCTGATCGCGGCCCCCGAGCCCGCGCGGGCCGCCCGACGCGCCATCGAACTCGTGGACGTGGCGCTGGCCGGGAGCGCCGAGGACCGCCTGGAAAGGCCCTGGCGCACCGGTGACCCCGTGCGGGCCGGAGAGGTGATCGCCCGCCGCGCGGGCGGCGAGCCGCTCACCGCGCCCCGGGACGGCTTCGTGGTGTTTCCCGACGCCCGCCCGACCGCGGGCGAGGAGTTGTTCTATTTCGGCGTGGCGAGCGCGCGGCTGGAGGGCTGAGGCTCTCCCGGCCGGGCGACACCCCGTTTCTCCTTCGTCATAGC
Organism: Microvirga sp.; assembly: GCA_035296545.1. Classification (GTDB taxonomy): domain Bacteria; phylum Pseudomonadota; class Alphaproteobacteria; order Rhizobiales; family Beijerinckiaceae; genus Microvirga. Next base: position 443 of record DATHAU010000700.1, on the reverse strand, counting down.
CGCCGGACTTGATCCGGGGATCAGTCCCGGCCATCGCGCGTGGAGAGACACAGCGCCACCTGGATCGGGATGCCCGACACAAGGCCGGGCATGACCAAGAGGGTGTCATTCTGCCGGTCCTTCGGACCGGACCGGTCGAAGCGAAGCGGTCGCGGGCGTGAGCCCGCCAGGAAGGGAATGCACTCTCCCGTAGTGACACCCTCGCCTGTCATCCCCGCGGGGGCGGGGATCCATCACCACGACGGTGGCGGAAGAGCGTGGCGGCATCCGCTGTGCTTCGTCCTGCGTCGTCAGCGGTTATGGATGCCGGGCTCCGCTGCGCGGCCCCGGGATGACACGCGAGCCTTCCCCTCCCCCTTGCGGGGAGGGGTAAGTGGTGGGGGTGGTTCGGCTGGGTGAGACGGTCAGAGAGTTAGGCGCTGTAGCAGCCTCTGTGCTCTTCG
>DATHAU010000699.1:0-2179 GCA_035296545.1 Microvirga sp. | reverse complement strand
CCTGAACAGCGGTGCGCGGAGCCTGAAATCCGGACGACTACGCCCGAGGAACGGACGTGCCCTTGGCCGGCAGGCCCTGCACGAACTGCTCCGCCAGCGCGCGCTGCTTGGCGTCGTCCATGCGCTCGTTGAGCAGCTTGCCCGCCACGTCCATGGCCAGGTCCACGGCGATGGACTTCACCTCGGCGATGGCCTTGGCCTTCTGCTCCTGAATCTCCCGCTGGGCCGAGGCCTTGAACTCGTCGGCCTCCTTGCGGCTCTTGGCCATCAGCTCCTCGCGGAACTTCTCCACCTCCTGCTGGTTGCGGCGGAGCATCTCCTGCGCGTCACGGCGGGCCTCGGCGATGGCCGTCTTCTGCTCGGCGAGCAGCTTCTCCGCCTCGGCACGCTCCCGCTTGGCCGACTCGATGGAGCTGGCGATCTGCTTCTCGCGCTCCTCCACGAGCGACAGGATGGGGCCCCAGGCCTTCCAGCGCAGGATGGCGAAGACGATGAGGAAGGTGACGATGGTCCAGAAGATGAGGCCCGGGCGGACCTCCACGAAGCTGCTGGCGGCGAGAACGTTGGGCAGGAGCATGGCGGCCTTCGGAGTTACGGCGTCAGGGGTACGGCGGGTACGACGAAAACGATGAGAACCGCGGAAGCTACAAGGGCCGGCGCCCTCCCCATGCGAGGCAGGCGCCGGACCCGGGTCCTACTCACCGACCTGAATCAGGTCTTGATGGCGAGGAGGATGCACACGACCAGCGCGAACAGCGTGGCGCCTTCGATGAGGGCCGCGGCGATGATCATGGTGGTGCGGATGTCACCACCGGCGGCCGGCTGACGGCCCGTGGCGTCCATGGCGGCGGCGGCCAGACGGCCGATACCGAGGGCGGCACCGATGATGGACAGGCCGGCACCGATGCCGGCGGCGAGGAAGGCGAGAGCGACGTTGGTCATGGCAGCACTTCTTCTTTCGTAAATGGGACCCACTTGTGGGGGGGTCGTTGCTTCCCTTTTGGACGACCTCCGGCGACCTTTCGAATCGCCGGGTACTTGAAGGGCCTCAGGAGCCCAGCATGTGGGCCTTGCCATGGTCATGGCTGTGGCCCGTTTCCTTGTGCCCGTGGCCGTGCTCGTCGGCGTGCTCGGGGCCGTGGTGGTGAGCCATGGCCACGCCCATGCCGATGAAGAGCGCCGAGAGCATGGTGAAGACGTAGGCCTGCACGAAGGCCACGAAGAGCTCCAGCAGGTAGATGCCCATGGCGAAGGGCACACTCACCAGCGCCACCGCGGGGTGGCCGAGCATGAAGATGAGGCCGAGCAGGAAGAAGATGACGATGTGGCCCGCCAGCATGTTGGCGAAGAGACGGATGGTGAGCGCGAAGGGCTTGGTGAACAGGCCCAGGAACTCCACCGGAATCATGATGGGCCACAGCCAGGGGGCCACGCCGCCCGTGAGGTGCGCCAGGTAGCCGCCGAAGCCCGCGGCGCGGATGCCCGCCACCTGCGTCAGCACGAAGGTGCACAGCGCCAGGCCCAGCGTGACGGCGATGTTGCCCGTGGCCGTCGCCATCCAGGGGAACAGGCCCAGCAGGTTCATGAAGAGGATGAAGAAGAAGGCCGTCAGCAGGTAGGGCGTGTAGCGCGGGCCCTCCTCCTTGCCGATGTTCTTGATGGCCAGCTCGTCACGCACGAAGAGCACCAGCATCTCGAAGAGGTTGGCCCCGGTGCCGCGCGGCACCAGCTTCGTCTTGTCCCGGTTGCTGAACACCAGGATGGAGCCGATGAGCAGCACCGCCGCCAGCCACATCATCACCGTGTGCTTGGTGATGGAGAGATCCAGGCAGCCCGCGCCCAGGCCCGGCACCACCGTGCCGTGGTCCGTCGCCTGCGGCTCGCACGCGCCCGCCTTCAGCGGGATGAAGAGCTGTGGCAGGGGGACGGGGATGTGGTTGCGGCTGAGCGGAACCTCGATCTCCAGCATGTTCGAGTCCGACACGTGGTGGAGGATGTAACCCGCCACGTCCTCCTTCTCGCCCTCCGCCGGCTCGCTGCTGGCGAAGGCCGCGCTGGCGACCAGCCCGACGAAGAGAACCATTGCCTTGCGCATCACTCGTCTCAGCCCACCGCGTCCCCGGACGCGGCCATCACGTAGCTCACTTCGATCCACTGCAGCGCGAAGTAGGTGCCGAAG
>DATHAU010000698.1:0-6967 GCA_035296545.1 Microvirga sp. | reverse complement strand
CCGATGGTGCCGACGCCGGCAGCGGCAAGGTATTGGATCAGCGGGGCCCCGAGACCGCCGGCGCCGATCACCAGCACCCGGGCGGCTTTGAGCTTCGCCTGGCCCGGGCCGCCCACGTCCCGGAGTACGAGATGGCGGGCGTAGCGGTCGATCTCGTCAGGGTTCAGCGCCATGGCGCGACCATAGCGGCCAGTCCCCGGCCGGCAACAGGATTGTGACGCCCTGCGCTGGGGAGGGGCGCCCCATGCGCTTGACAGGGCGCTTGGCGTCATGCCCTTCCCATGCCATCGTCTGAGCCAACCGGGCCGCACGTGCCCGTGGGCGCAAACAGGGGAACCTAAAGCCGATGACCATCACCAAGTTCGGCCTCGCCTTGGCAGGCCTGGCTCTTTCCGCCACCGCGGCCTTCGCTCAAGCCGGCGCCGTGAAGCCCGCGATCGTCTACGATCTCGGCGGAAAGTTCGACAAATCCTTCAACGAAGGCGTCTTCAACGGAGCCGAGCGCTTCAAGAAGGAAGCCGGTATCGAGTACCGCGACTTCGAGCCCCAGAACGACTCCCAGCGCGAGCAGGCCCTGCGCCGCTTCGCCCGCGACGGCTTCTCGCCGATCCTCGCGGTGGGCTTCAGCCAGGAGACGGCCCTCAAGAAGGTGGCCGAGGAATTCCCGAACGTGAAGTTCGCGATCATCGACTCCGTGGTCGAGAAGCCGAACGTGCAGTCGATCGTGTTCAAGGAGCACGAGGGCTCGTTCCTCGTCGGTCTGCTCGCGGCCCAGGCCTCGAAGTCCGGCAAGGTGGGCTTCGTCGGCGGCATGGACATCCCGCTCATCCGCCGCTTCGCCTGCGGCTATGTGCAGGGCGCCAAGCACGCCAAGAAGGACGCCGAGGTGTTCCAGAACATGACTGGCACCACGGGTGCGGCCTGGAACGACCCCGCCAAGGGCGCCGAGCTCGCCAAGAGCCAGATCGATCGCGGCGCGGAAGTGGTCTACCACGCGGCCGGCGGCACCGGCGTCGGCGTGCTGCGCGCGGCCGCGGATGCGGGCAAGCTCGGCATCGGCGTCGATTCCAACCAGAACGGTCTGCACCCCGGCAAGGTCCTCACCTCCATGCTGAAGCGCGTGGACGTCGCGACCTACAACACCTTCAAGCAGGCCAAGGACAACACCTGGAAGGCCGGCGTCTCCGTGCTCGGCCTCAAGGAAGACGGCGTGGGCTTCGCCCTCGACGACAACAACAAGTCCCTCATCACCGCCGAGATGAAGGCCGCCGCCGACAAGGCCGCCGCTGACATCAAGGCCGGCACCATCAAGGTGCACGACTACATGTCGGACTCGAAGTGCCCGGCTTAATCTAACGCACCCGTCCCTCTCCCCTGGAGGGAGAGGGACAGCTTGCCGGAGGCAAGCAGGGAGAGGGGGAGGTCAGTCCACCGTCTCCAGAAGCAGGCTCTAATTCAAGAATGCCGGGGTCGTGGCACTCACGGCCCCCTCTCCCGACCTCACTGCGTGAGGCCACCCTCTCCCTCCGGGGGAGAGGGAAAAGGCAGAGCATGTCCCCCGCCATCGAACTCATCGACATCAACAAGCGCTTCGGCGAGGTCCGTGCCAACAAGGACGTGAGCCTCACCGTCGATCGCGGCACGATCCACGGCATCGTGGGCGAGAACGGCGCCGGCAAATCGACCCTGATGTCGATCCTCTACGGCTTCTACGAGGCGGATTCCGGCGAGATCCGCGTCAACGGGAAGCCCGTCTCGATCCGCTCCTCGGCCGATGCCATCGGGGTCGGCATCGGCATGGTGCACCAGCACTTCATGCTGGTGGAGCCCCTCACCGTGGTGGAGAACGTGATGCTCGGCGCAGAGGGCGGCGCCCTGCTGCGCGCGGGCGAGGCCAAGGTGCGCGCCGAGCTGGCGCGGCTTTCAAGGGATTACGGCCTCGCCATCGACGTGGACGCCACCGTGGGCGACCTGTCGGTGGGCCTCCAGCAGCGCGTCGAGATCCTCAAGGCCCTCTACCGCGGCGCGGAGATCCTCATCCTGGACGAGCCCACCGCCGTGCTGACGCCGCCGGAGGCGGATGCCCTGTTCGACCTGCTCCGGTCCCTCAAGGAGCAGGGCAAGACCGTCATCCTCATCACCCACAAGCTGCGCGAGATCATGGCCGTCACGGACCGGGTGTCCGTGATGCGGCGCGGCGAGATGGTGGCGACGGTGGAAACCGCCGGCACCTCGCCGCCGGAGCTGGCGGAGCTGATGGTGGGGCGGCGGGTTCTCCTGCGGGTGGAGAAGTCCGAGAAAGCCCCCGGCGCCCCCGTGCTCGAAGTCGAGAACCTGTCGGTGATCGATTCCCGCGGCGTCCTGCGGGTGGCCAACGCCTCCCTGACCGTTCGCGCCGGTGAGATCGTGGGCATCGCGGGCGTTGCGGGCAACGGCCAGAGCGAGCTCCTGGAAGCGGTGGCGGGCATGCGCCGGCCCATCCTCGGCGCCATCCGGCTCCAGGGGCGCGAGATCAGCCCCGGCGAGCACAACCCCCACCTGATGCGCGAACTCGGCCTGCTCCATGTGCCGGAGGACCGTCTTCGCATGGGGCTCGTGCCGGCCTTCCCGGCCTTCGAGAGCGCCGTTCTGGGCTTCAGCCACGAGGCCGGGCTCGGCCGCGGGCCGATCCTCAGCCATGACAGCATGATCGCGGATCTCGCCACCAAGATGGAGCGCTACGACGTGCGCCCGCCCGCGCCGCGGCTGAAGACCTCGAAGTTTTCCGGCGGCAACCAGCAGAAGATCGTGCTCGCCCGCGAGATCGAGCGCCAGCCGAAGGTGCTCCTGGTCGGCCAGCCGACCCGCGGCGTCGACATCGGCGCCATCGAGTTCATCCATCGCCGTCTCATCGCCCTTCGCGACGCGGGCGTGGGCATCCTTCTCGTCTCCGTGGAGCTCGACGAGATCATGAACCTGTCCGACCGCATTCTCACCATGTGCGGCGGCAAGTTCACCGGCGAGCGCAAGGCTTCCGAGACGAACGAGCAGGACCTCGGCCTTCTCATGGCCGGCGTGACGGACGAGGCCGCATGATGCAACCGCGCCTGACCCTGGTGACGCTGGGCGTCGCCGACCTTCCCAGGGCCCGCGCCTTCTACGAGGCATGGGGCTGGAAGGCCTCCTCGGCCAGCCAGCCCGGCGTGGCGTTCTTCCAGGCCAACGGGCTGGCGCTCGCCCTGTTCGGACGCGCCGATCTCGCCCAGGACGCCCATGTGGAGGACAGGCCCACGGGCTTTGCCGCCATCACCCTGGCCTACAACGCCCGCTCGAAGGAGGAGGCGGACGCGGTTTACGCCGGCGCTCTCGCGGCCGGAGCAAGGCCCTTGAAGCCCCTGCAGGATGTGTTCTGGGGCGGGTATTCGGGCTATTTCGCCGATCCCGACGGGCACCTGTGGGAGGTGGCCTGGAATCCGTTCTTCCCCCTCGACGAACAGGGCCGCCTGTTCCTGCCGGATAGCCCCCCGTGAGCGCTCCCATCGACCTGCCCCGCTGGGCCGACACGGTTCTGGTGCCCGCCCTCTCGGTCGTGGCGGCCTTTCTCGTCGCCGGTCTCGTGGTGCTCGGCATCGGCGAGAATCCCCTCACCGCGACCCGCTTCCTGATCCAGGGCAGCCTCGGCACCGGGGAGGGGCTGGGCTTCACCCTGTTCTACATGACCGACTTCATCTTCGTGGGGCTTGCGGTTGCGGTGGCCTACCATGCGGGCCTGTTCAACATCGGCGGCGAGGGGCAGGCGACGCTCGCCGGCCTCGGCGTCGCCCTTGCGCTCAACAACCTGACCTTCCTGCCGGGCTTTCTGCTGATACCGCTGGGCATCCTGGGCGCGGCGGCCTTCGGCGCGCTCTGGGCCGCCATCCCGGGCTATCTCCAGGCCCGGCGCGGCAGCCACATCGTGATCACCACGATCATGTTCAACTGGCTGGCCAGCGTGCTGATCGTCTACCTGCTGGTGAACGTGCTGCGCGAGCCGCAATCCATGAATCCGGAAACGCGCACCTTCCCGGAAGCGTCGCACATTCCCTTCATGCACGAGATCTTCGCCGCCTTCGGCGTCCGGATCCCCACGTCGCAGCTCAATCTCTCCCTGGTGCTGGCCCTGGCGTCCGCCTATTTCGTCTGGCTGCTCATCTATCGGTCGCGCTTAGGGTATGCGATCCGCGTCGTCGGATCGAACCCGACCGCGGCGGTCTATGCGGGCATCTCGCCCGCGCGCATCATCATCATCGCCATGATGCTGTCGGGGGCGCTCGCAGGGGGCCTCGCGGTGAACGAGCTCATGGGCTACCAGCACCGCCTGCTCCTCGAATTCACCTCCGGCTACGGCTTCGTGGGCATCGCGGTGGCGCTCATGGGCCGCGCCCATCCGGCCGGCATCATCCTGGCCTCCCTCCTGTTCGGCATCCTCTACCAGGGCGGCGCGGAGCTGGCCTTCGAGCAGCCCAACATCACCCGCGACATGGTGGTGGTGATCGGCGGCATCATCATCCTGTTCGCCGGCGCCCTCGACGGGTTGTTCCGCCGCGCCGTGGCCCGGGTGCTGGCGCGCCGCAAGCTGGCGGGGGCCTGACGCCATGGATCCCGGCTTCATCCTCACGATCTTCGACTCGGCCCTGCGGCTCTCGATCCCGCTGCTTGCCGCCTGCCTGGCGGGCCTGTGGTCCGAGCGTTCGGGCGTGGTCGACATCGGCCTCGAGGGCAAGATGCTGGTGGCGGCCTTTGCGGCCGCCGCCGCGGCCTACGTGTCCGACTCGGCCTGGATCGGCCTCTTCGCGGGCATCGGCGCATCCATCGCCTTCGGCCTCATCCACGGCTTTGCGTCGATCAGCCAGCGCGGCAACCAGATCGTCTCCGGGGTCGCCATCAACATGCTTGCGGCGGGCCTGACCGCCATCGTGGGCAATGCCTGGTACGGGCAGGGCGGGCGCACGCCGCCGCTCGAAGGCGCGCAGCGCTTCGAAGGCCTGCTGTTCGGCCATTCGGCCCTGGTCTACATGGTTCTGCTGGCGGTGCCGCTCACCTGGTTCGTGCTGGGGCGGACCCGGTTCGGCCTGCGCCTGCGCGCGGTGGGCGAGAACCCGGCCGCCGTGGACACGGCGGGAATCTCGGTCACGGGCCTGCGCTACATCGCGGTCGTTCTCGCGGGCGTGTTCTGCGGCCTGGGCGGGGCCTATCTCGCCCTCGCCCAGGCGGCGGGCTTCCTGCCCAACATGACGGCGGGGCGCGGCTTCATCGCCCTTGCGGCGCTCATCTTCGCCAAGTGGCGGGCCTGGCCGGCGCTCGGGGCCTGCTTCCTGTTCGGCCTGCTCGATGCGGGCGCCAACCAGCTCCAGGGCCTTTCGCTCCCCGGCATCGGCGAGGTGCCGGTGCAGGCGATCCAGGCGCTGCCCTATCTCATGACCGTCATCCTGCTCGCAGGCGTCATCGGAACGGCGATCCCGCCCCGCGCGTCCGGCATTCCCTACGTGAAGGAGCGCTGAAATGCCCCCGCTCGAAGCTCTCTTCGAGGCCGCCAAGGCGGTCCAGGCCAAGGCCTATGCGCCCTATTCGGGCTTCAAGGTCGGGGCCGCCATCGCCACGCCGGACGGACATGTGTTCGCCGGCTGCAACGTGGAGAACGCCGCCTATCCGGTCGGCTCCTGCGCCGAGGCCGGGGCCGTCTCGGCCATGCTCGCCGCGGGCGAGAGCCGCATCGCCGCGATCGTCGTGATGGGCGAGGGCGACAACCTCGTCACCCCCTGCGGCGGCTGCCGCCAGCGCATCCGCGAGTTCGCGGCCTCCGACACGCCCATCCACATCGCAGGACCTGAGGGGATCCGGAGGAGCTTTACCCTCGAAGAGCTGTTGCCCTTCTCCTTCGGGCCCCACAATCTGAGCGCTCGGTAGAGGACAATGACACAGCAGAACGTTCAAGAAGCAGCAGAATTCGCGCGCGCCCACGGCTTCGACGGCCGCTTCGACGCCGCCTTCGTGCTCGGCACGGGGCTCGGCACCCTCGTGGATGAATTGAGCAACGCCGTCAGCCTCGCCTATGGGGACATCCCGCACTTCCCGAAAAGCGGCGTCTCGGGTCATGCGGGGCGTCTCGTGGCCGGCACGCTGGAGGGCAGGCGGGTGCTCCTGTTCCAGGGGCGGGCGCATTACTACGAGACGGGCGATGCGGGGGCCATGCGGGTTCCGGTCGCCTTCGTGCGGGAGCTTGGCGTTCCGGTTCTCGTGCTGACCAACGCGGCCGGGTCCGTGCAGGCGCGCATCCGCCCGGGGAGCCTGGTGGCCATCAACGATCATCTCAACCTGTCGGGCGCCAATCCGCTGCTGCGCGATCACACGGAAGGCCGCTTCGTGTCCCTCACGGGGGCCTATGACGAGGGCCTTCGCAAAGCCCTCCAAAGCGCCGCCGGGAAGGCGGGAATCGAGCTGCCGGAAGGGGTCTATGCCTGGCTGTCGGGGCCGAGCTTCGAGACCCCCGCCGAGATCAGGATGGTGCAGGCGTTGGGCGGCGATCTCGTGGGCATGTCCACGGTGCCCGAAGCGATCCTGGCGCGCTATTACGGCCTGCGGGTCGCGGCGATCTCGGTGGTGACCAATCTCGCGGCCGGGATCGAGGGCGCCTCGCCCTCCCACCAGGAGACCAAGGACACGGCGGCGGAAGCCTCGGAAAAGTTCAAGACGCTCATCCGTTCCTTCGTTGCGGAGCTGCCCCATGTCTGACCCGTCCAAGTCTGACCCGCCCAAGTCTGACCTGCCCGATGCCCAAACCGCCCGGCGCGCCCTGCGCTGCCTCGACCTGACCGACCTGACGGAAACCTGCACCGACGCCTCCATCGACGCCCTGTGCCGGAAGGCCCTCGATCCCCGCGGCCCCGTGGCCGCCGTATGCGTGTGGCCGCAATTCGTCGGGCGGGCCCGTGAGGCCTTGAGGGGATCG
>DATHAU010000697.1:0-2171 GCA_035296545.1 Microvirga sp. | reverse complement strand
AAGCCGGACCAGTTCATCACCCAGCGGGAGCTCGTGGCCCTCACGGGCCACTCCCTGGGGGCGATTCGGGAGCTGATCCCGCGGCTGGAGGTCGAGGGGCTCATCGTCACGGTGCCGCGGCGCGGATTGCAGATCCTGCCCCTCGACATCAGCCTGATCCGCAATGCGTTCCAGTTCCGCCTCATCCTGGAGCGCGAGGCGATCACGTCCTTCTGCCAGACCGCGAGCAGCGCCAGGATCGAGCAGATCGAAGCAACGCATCGGGCGATCGTCGCCTCGGCTCAGAAGGGCGCGACCGATGATGTCATCGCCAGGGCGCAGCAGGTCGACCGCGAGTTCCACGAGGCCATCATCGACGATCTCAACAACGACATCATCTCCAAGGCCTACCGGGTGAACTGGATCAAGGTTCGCCTGATCCGCCAGAGCGAGACCAGCCTGGAAAAGGATCTTGTGATCCCGGTCATGCGCGAGCACCTCGCGATCATCGCGGCCATGAAGGCGCGGGACGCGGAGGCCGCCACCGAAGCCGCGTCCGCCCACATCATGAACGCCCGCGCCCGGGCGCTCCGGCTGGACTGAAGGGGCCCCGAGTGGCGGCGATGCAGGACAGGCCTGTGATCTGCCTCGGATGCGCGTTCTGGGACACGATCTTCAAGATCGACAGGATCCCCGATCACGGCACGAAGGTGCTGCCGGAGGCCGTGGTTCAGGCCGCCTCCGGGATGGCGACCGCCGCCGCCATTGCGGTGGCCCGCCTCGGCGGCCGGGTCGAACTCTGGGCGAGAATCGGCGACGATCCGGAGGGCGACAGTTTCCTGCGCGACATGTCCCGGGAGTCCGTGGACACCGGCAGGGTCCGGAGAGTTCCCGGCGCCCGCACGGCGATTTCGACGATTCTCGTGGACGGCGCCGGGGAACGGCTCGTGGTGCCCTATACGGATCCGGCCCTCGACACGGATCCGGGCTGGCTGCCCCTGCACGAGATCGCGGGGGCCGCCGCCGTGCTCGTCGACATGCGATGGCCCGAGGGAGCAAGGGTGGCCTTACGGGAGGCGCGCCGCCAGGGCGTGCCGGCCGTGGCGGATGCGGACATCGCGCCGCCGGCGGTGATCCGCGAGCTGATCTCCCTGGCGGATCACGTGCTGTTCTCGGAGCCCGCTCTCCTGTCCCTGGCCTCCTCCCGTTCTCCCAGGGAGGCGTTGCTGGAGATGGCGGCTGGGCTCGACGCAACGGTTCTCGGCGTGACCCTCGGGGAGCATGGCGCGCTGATATGGCGGCGCGACGCCCCTGACGCCGTGCGCCACTTCCCGTCCATCCCCGTGCGCGCCGTGGACACCCTGAATGCGGGCGACATCTGGCATGGCGCCTACGTGTACGGTCTCGTGAACGGCTGGGACCTGTCGCGGCGCGTGCCGATGGCCAATGTCGCGGCCGCCATGAAGTGCGAACATTTCGGCGGCCGGCGCGGCGCGCCGCGCCTGCCTGAACTGCTGGAGCGGAGCCGCGAGCTGATCGCAGGACAGGCAGGCGATCCGGGCGGAGCCCCCTTCGCGCAGGGTTGATCCCGCGACGGGCCGGGGTCTCGGATCTGAGCCGGACCTCCAGCAACGGACGGGGCGTCGATGCAGGCGAATCAGGCCGTGCGCGTCAAAGTCCCGGTTCTCCTTGCCGCATGAGCGAACCAGCGTCCGCCTTCGTCGCGCCGTTCGTAGGCGGAGCGCCGCCTGTAGACCTCGTCGGCAACCGCAGCCCGCATGGCGTCTACCGCGATGCGGGACTGCGCGAAGGTCGCGGCGCCGAGGCAGCACAGGCAAAAGCCGCGGCGTGAGAGATGGGGTTGACGAGCACAGGTCCTGGGGGCCTCCAACATTCCGCAGGGGACAAGGCCGCGTGGACGACCGACAGGATGGCTCGCTTCACCCCTTGATGAAGGCGAGCAGGTCCTGGTTGAGCCTGTCCTTGTGGGTTGCTGCAATCCCGTGCGGCCCGCCCTCGTAGATCTTGAGCGTTGCATTCGGGATCATCTTTGCAGACCGCAGGGCCGAGTTGGCGATGGGCACGATCTGATCGTCGTCGCCATGAACGACCAGCGTCGGAACGTCGATCCTCTTCAGGTCCTCGGTGAGGTCGGTTTCCGACCACGCCGTGATCCCGAAATATGACGCCGG
>DATHAU010000696.1:0-5596 GCA_035296545.1 Microvirga sp. | reverse complement strand
CACCACGTTGACCACGCCCTCCGGGAAAATCTCCGCCATCACCTTGGCGAGCTTCAGGGTGGTGAGCGGGGTCTGCTCGGAGGGCTTGATGACCACCGTGTTGCCGCCGGCGAGCGCCGGCGCAAGCTTCCAGGCCGCCATCATGAGCGGGTAGTTCCAGGGCGCGATGGAGGCCACCACGCCGATGGGGTCGCGCCGGATCATGGAGGTATGGCCGGGCAGGTACTCGCCCGCGAGCGCTCCCTGCATGGTGCGCACCGCGCCCGCGAAGAAGCGGAAGCAGTCGACGATGGCGGGGATCTCGTCGCGCAGCACGAGATAGCGCGGCTTGCCGCAATTGAGGGCCTCAAGGGTCGCGAAGGCCTCCGCCTCCGCCTCGATGCGGTCGGCGAGCTTCAGGAGCAGGGCCGAGCGCTCGGCGGGGGTGGTGCGCGACCAGGCCGTGAAGGCCCTGTCGGCGGCCGAGACCGCGGCGTCGATCTGGTCGGCGGAGGCCTCGGGCAGCTTCATCACCGTGTCGCCGGTGCGGGGGTTGAGAACGGTCTCGGGCTCTTCCGTTCCGGCCTCGAAGCGCCCGCCGATCAGCATCTCGGTCTCGGTGGGCTTGGAGAGGGTTCCTGTGTCCATGGTGTTCCTCCATTGGTCTCGGATTGGACTTTATCGTCGAAGCGTCACGGGCGGCCGGACGCGGATCCCTCCTCGCGGGTCAGGTAATAGGCCGCGAGGATGGGCAGGAAGGTGAGAACGATCACGATGACGGCGACCACGTTGGTGACGGGCCGCTGCCGGGGCCGGATGAGCTCGTTCAGCATCCAGATCGGCAGGGTGGATTGCTGGCCGGCCGTGAACGTGGTGACGATCACCTCGTCGAAGGACAGGGCGAAGGCCAGCATGGCCCCGGCGAGCAGCGCCGTGCCCAGGTTCGGCAGGATCACGTAGCGGAAGGTCTGGAAGCTGTCGGCGCCGAGGTCGTAGGAGGCCTCCACGATGGAGGGCGACAGGCGGCGCAGGCGCGCCACGGCGTTGTTGTGCACCACCACCACGCAGAAGGTGGCGTGCCCCACCACGATGGTCCAGAACGAGAAGGGAATGTCCATGAGGCTGAAGGCCGAGCGGAGCGCAATGCCCGTGATGATGCCGGGCAAAGCGATGGGCAGGATGATGAGCAGCGAGATCGCCTCGCGCCCGAAGAAGCGCGTGCGCGCCAGGGCGCCGGCCGCCAGCGTGCCGAGCACCAGGGCCAGAACGGTGGCGATGGCCGCCACTTGCAGGGAGAGGGTGAGCGCGTTCCACACGTCGGGGCGGCTCCAGGCGACGCCGAACCATTTCAGGGTCAGCCCGGGCGGCGGGAACTGGTAGCTGCGCTCCTCGGTGGTGAAGGCGTAGAGGATCACGAAGGCGAGCGGCGCGTGCAGGAACAGCAGCCCGAGGCCCGTGCCGATCTTGAGCCCGAGGGACGCCCTAGAACGCATCGAAGGCCCCCAGGCGCTTGGCCGCCACCAGATAGGCCGCCATGACCATGATCGGCACCACCGCGAAGGCGGCGGCGAGCGGGATGTTTCCGGCGGTGCCCTGGAGCATGTAGACCGCCTGTCCCAGCAGCAGGGTGGAGGGGCCGATGATCTGCGGCAGGATGTAGTCGCCCAGCGTCAGCGAGAAGGTGAAGATCGAGCCCGCCACGACCCCCGGCAGGGCAAGCGGCAGGATCACCGTGCGGAAGGTCTGGCCGGGGGTCGCGCCGAGATCGGAGGAGGCTTCCATCAGGCTTCCGGGCACCCGCTCCAGGGCCGCCTGGATCGGCAGGATCATGAAGGGCAGCCAGAGATAGACGAAGACCAGGAACTGGCCGAAATAGCTCACGGAAAGCGACGGGCCGCCGATGACCGGCATCCCGAGCAGTCCCTCCATGGCGGGCGTCGCGCCGAGGCGCTCCGCCGTCCAGGCCACGGCGCCCTCGCGGGCCAGCAGCAGCTTCCAGGCATAGACCTTGACGAGATAGCTCGACCAGAGCGGCATCATGATGGCGAGGTAGAACGCCGCCTTCATGCGCCCGCGGGCGTAGCGGGCCGCGTAATAGGCGACCGGAAAGGCCAGCAGCGCCGAGGCCAGGGTGACGGCGGCCGCCATCGCCACCGTGCGGACGATCACGTCGAGATTGGCCGGCTGCAACAGCTCCGCATAGGTCTTGAGGGTGAACTCGCGCACGATGGTGCCGGAGAACTCGTCGATGGAGAAGAAGCTCTGGAGCAGGAGCGCGACGAGGCTGCCCACGTAGACGATGCCGAGCCACAGGAGCGGCGGCACCAGGAGCAGGGTCAGCAGCATCCCCCGGCGCAGGAACAGCAGGTCGGAGAAGCGCCGCGACAGGCCCTCCCGCGGCAGGGGCAGATCGAGAACCGCGCCGGTCAACGATCCTCCTCCATCGCGTGCATGGCCAGGGGCTGCCAGGAGAGGCGGATCGCCTCGCCGGCGCTCAGGTTCTTGGCCTCCGCGGCGGGCGCGAGGGCGCAGAGGCGCACCCCCGCGCAATCGGCGATCACCCGCCGGATCGCGCCCTGGTACTGCACCTCGACGCAGACGCCGTCCGCATGGAGCCGCCCCGGCTCGATCCCGCTGCCGGCGGGCCGAACCGCGATGGCCTCGGGCCGCAGGCTCGCGAGCCGCGCCGGGCCGCCGAAGCGGGCGGCGACCGCCGGTTCGAGCACGTTGGACCCGCCGACGAATTCCGCCACGAAGCGGGTCTGCGGCCGCTCGTAGACCTCCTCCGGCGTTCCCACCTGCACCACGTGCCCGGCGTTGAACACGGCGACCCGGTCGCTCATGGAGAGCGCCTCGCCCTGATCGTGGGTGACGAAGATGAAGGTGAGCCCGAGCGCCCGCTGCAGCGCCTTGAGCTCGACCTGCATCTCCTCCCGCAGCTTGAGGTCGAGCGCGCCCAGGGGCTCGTCGAGGAGCAGCACCTTGGGCCGGTTCACCAGGGCGCGGGCCAAGGCCACCCGCTGGCGCTGGCCGCCGGAGAGCTGGGGCGGACGCCGGGCCTCGAAGCCCACCAGCTTGACGAGGGCAAGCGCCTCGCGCCCGAGCCTTTCCCGCTCGGCCCGGGCGACGCCGCGGATGCGCAGGCCGTAGGTGACGTTGTCGAGAACGTTGAGGTGGGGAAAGAGCGCGTAGTCCTGGAAGACCGTGTTCACCGCCCGGCGATAGGGCGGAACGCCGGACACGGGCTCGTCGAAGATGCTGATCTCGCCCGCGTCCGGCTGCTCGAAGCCGGCCACGAGGCGCAGGCACGTGGTCTTCCCCGAGCCGGACGGGCCGAGCATGGAGAAGAACTCGCCCGCGCGGATGTCCAGGTCGAGGCCGTCCACCGCCTTCACGGCGCCGAAGTGGCGGGCGACGCCCCTGAAGCGGACGGCGCATCCCTTCGCGGACGCGACAGGGTGGGCCGCAAGGGTGTCTTGCAGTCGCGTATGCACGGACATGACAGGCGCTCCGGAGGTCAGATTCCGCCTCCCTTCATGGGCCGGGGACGACGGATCGTCCCCGGCTTCCATCCTTGCGTCGGGGCTTGGAGCCGATTCCATTCACATGGAATCGGCTCTCTTCTTTTGCTGGTGCTGCGCCGCATTTTTTTCGGCGAAGCGGATTCGGTTCGCCGGAAAATGCTCTAGCGCCCGCCCAGGATGGCGATGTAGTCGGTCACCCAGCGGTAATAGGGCACGCAGCCCTCGGACTGGGTGGCGCATTTGGCCACGGGCGTGCGCCAGAACTTGATCTTGTCGAAGTTGCCCATGCCGTTGGTTTCGCAGCCGCCGGGTCCGAGCAGTTCGTTGTTCTGGCAGGCGGCGGGCACCGACGGCACCGAGCCGAACCAGGCGGCGAGATCGCCCTGCACCTTGGGGCTCAGGGAATGTTCGAGCCACATGTAGGCGCAGTTGGGATGGGGCGCGTCCACATGCATCATGGTGGTGTCGGCCCAGCCGGTCGCCCCCTCCTCCGGAACGGTGCTGGCGATGGGCTTGTTCTGGCTCTTGAGCAGGTTGACCTGGAACGGCCAGGAGGAGGATGCGACCACGCCCTCGTTGGTGAAGTCGTCCACCTGCACCATGGCGTCGTGCCAGTAGCGCTGCACGAACAGGCGCTGCTTGCGCAGGAGGTCGAGGGCCGCCTTGTACTGGGCTTCCGTGAGCTCGTAGGGGTCCTTGATGCCGAGCTGCGGCTGGTGCTTCATGAGGTAGAGCGCCGCGTCGGCGATGTAGATCGGGCCGTCGAAGGCCTGCACGCGGCCCTTGTTGGACTTGCCGTCGGGCAGGGTGGATTCCTCGAACACCACCTTCCAGCTCTTGGGCGCTTCCTTGAACACGTTGGTGTTGTACATGAGCACGTTGGAGCCCCATTGATAGGGCACGCCGTACTGGACGTTGTTGACCGTGTGCCAGGGCGCCTTCTGCAGGCGCTCGTCCACAGTCTTCCAGCTCGGGATCAGGCCGGTGTTGATCGGCTGCACGCGCTTGCCGGAGATGAGCCTGAGGCTGGCGTCGCCCGATGCGGTCACGAGGTCGAAGCCGCCCTCGTTCATGAGGGCCACCATCTCGTCCGAGGTGCCGGCGGTCTTGACCCGCACCTTGCAGCCGCTCTTCTGCTCGAAGCCCGTCACCCAGTCGAATTTCTTGTCGGTCTCGCCCCGCTCGATGTAGCCGGGCCAGGCGATGATATCGACGAAGCCCTCGCCCTTGCCGATCTCCTTCACCTGCGCCAGTGCAGGCATGGTGCCGAGCGTTGCCGCCAGGCAGATGCCGGCGGTCTTGACGACGATACGACGCATGGATGCGCTCCCCTTTGCGAATGGCCCCTGGTTGATCATGGGGCGGCCCGCGGGACCGGGTCTTCTCCCCATGGGGGAAGAGTGGCCCAAACGGAAAAGCTTCGCCAATTCATTCGGGAGAATTCCGCTATCGGAAATTCCGATAAGTCAGCCCTTCTGCCGGGTCGACCGATAGGTCTGGACCACGGACAGGAACTGGGAGGCGGCGGGCGACAGGCGCGAGCCGCGCCGCCACACCACCCCCACGGACACGGCGGGCAGGTTCTCCCGGATCCGCCGCGCCTCGATCTTGTCGCCCTCCAGGGACCACTGGCGGTAGGTGAGGTCGGGCAGCACCGCGAGCCCGGCTCCGGTGGCCACCAGGCTTCGCACCGCCTCCACCGAGCGGGTGCGGAAGGCGATGGGCGGGCGGATGCCGAGCTGCTGCCAGGCCAGCTTCGGGGCCTCGTCGATCTCGTCGATGGCGAGCAGGATCTGCGGCTCGTCGGCGAGATCCCCCAGGCCGATCTCCGATCCTTGCGTCAGGGGATGGCCCAGCGGCAGCCAGAGCCGGTAGCGGGAGGCCTCCACGATCTCGGCCTCCAGGGACAGGAGGGTCAGGCGGGGCGGCAGCACCATCACGGCGATGTCGAGCTCGCCGCCGATGAGCAGGTGCTCCAGGTAGTCGCGGTTGTCCTCGACCACGCTCACCTCCAGGAACGGGAAGGCGCGCCGGAACCGGGCCAGGAGGTCGGCCAGGATGTAGCTGGCCACCAGGGGCGTGACCCCGAGCTG
>DATHAU010000695.1:0-2198 GCA_035296545.1 Microvirga sp. | reverse complement strand
GCCAGATCGTCGGGGATGGCGATCCCTTCGAGGGTCCGGCGGATCTCCGCGCTGAGCGCGCGGATCGCCTCCCGGTCGTCCGGCTTCAGGCGTGACAGCCGATCGAGTCGATCGTCGATCGACGGCGCTTCCGCCATGATCCGCTGGAAGGCGTCCGTCGTCACACAAAAGCCAGGCGGCACGCGGAGGCCTTCGATCCGCGAAAGCTCCCCCAGGTGCGCGCCCTTGCCGCCAACGACCGAGACCTGCGTCTGGCCGATCTCCTGGAAACCCAACACGTAGCAGCCCATCCGCTCCCTCCCTTGTGCGTTCTCTAAAGAACGTCGCAGCGTCTCACCGGACCCCAATCCCCCATCCTGCTCAAGGAATCTATCCCGAGCGCGTCGCGGCGTAGGGTCCATTCCGGCTCCTCGGCCATGACAACAACACACGCATTTCGCCACTCCCGTCTCCGTAGGTTCTGGCTTCGGCGGGCATTATGCGGCACGACCGGGGGCTTGCTTCAAGCCCCCGGTGCGCTGTATATTGGAAGTGGAAAGGAGGGGGCCACCAGGATAGAGCTCGACGACGCCAAGGCGGTCCTCTCAGAGCTCGAGGCCCGCCGGGCAAGAGCTTCCGAGCGCGGGGGCGTTTTTGCGCGAGATCTCTGCCCGGCCCGGACTGGAGTAGCCCGCTCAAATCCTCCGAATCGCCGCTCCAAACGCCGGCTTCGATGCTGCTGGCCGTGGGTGCCCTTAGTGGTCCTTTCGGGTCAGCCCCATGCGTCGCCGGAGAGCGTGGCCTCCAACCTGTCGATCAGCCCGGCCTGCGCCGGGTTGATCTTCTGCCGCGCGGTGCGCGCGTCGAACCACTCGCACCGGTCCACCTCGGGAAAGGTGAGCCACCGACCCGAGCCGCGCGGCCATTCGGCGCGCATGGTGTTGCTCTTTGTCCTGCGCGGATCGGCCTCCCCCTCCCACGCCCAGGCGTGCACCAGCTTGCCGGCCTTCTGGCGGACGCTGCCAAGCGGCAGGAAGGGCCCCTCGGGGCGGATCGCCGTCTCCTCCTCGAACTCGCGGACGGCCGCCGAGAGCGGATCCTCGCCGTCCTCCAACAGCCCCTTCGGCACGGTCCAGGCGCCCAGATCCCGGTCCCTCCAGAACGGCCCGCCCGGGTGGGCGAGGAAGACCTCGATCCCCACCCCGGAACGGCGGAACAGGAGCAGCCCAGCGCTTGCGTTCGGACGCTTCGCCATCGGCGCAAGGGTAGCGCAGGCCGCCGCAGGGCGCAGGGCCCTAGGAGCCGAGGAACACGATGACCACGCCGGCGATGGCCGCGAAGGTCAGCACCGCCGGGCGCAGCCAACGCTCGTCGAGGCGTTCCACGACCAGGCGGCTGGCCCACAGGCCCACTAGCAGGCAGGGGAGCAGCTCGAGCGCCAGGACGAGGTGCCTGCCCTCGACCTTCCCCGCCAACGCCAAGCCCGCGAGCGACATGGCGATGCCGACGACGAACGAGATGGCGAGTGTCGAGCGGAGCTCGGCCCCGGAGCGGTCCTGGTACACGAGCGCCAGCGGCGTCCCGCCGAGCGCCGCCACGGTGCCCACGACGCCGGAGGCCACGCCGCCGGCGAGCCGGGTCCCGTGGTTGACTTCGAAGCTGGGCTTCAGGAAGCTACCGAGCGCCGCCGCCAGGATGAGCATTCCGGTGAGCACCGAAAGGTAGCCTCTCGGCGCCAGCACCAGCAGCAAGACGCCGACGATCGTGCCGAGCAGGCGGCCGGCGGTGATCAGGGCGAAGCCCCCCGTGTCGATGGAACGCCACCCCCTGATGCTCATGAGCAGGGTCATGGGCAGGGCCAGGAAGAGCGGCGTGACGGGAACGGCCCACGGCAGCAGCAACGCCATGGCCGGCACCGCCACGAGGGCGTAGCCGAAGCCGATCGAGCCCTGTATGACCGCCCCGACCGCCACGGCGACGGCCAGGAGCGCCAGAATCGTGACCAACCCGCTCTCCTTCTTCGCGTGCCCGCCATGGTATTAGAGAAAGACCAGCATCTCTGACGCGAGGGCACCGTAGGAGACGGGCGGCGGGGGTCGGAGAAGCCCGTCTCCGCCGGGTGGCCGCATGCTTGCCCCGGCGCGTCCGGGCCGTCGTTTCGTCTTCCTGTCATCCCGTCTCCTCGATCTCGTACCGGCTCTCGATCCTGGCCGCCTGGC
>DATHAU010000694.1:0-5586 GCA_035296545.1 Microvirga sp. | reverse complement strand
GGCCATGACGAGAAGGGTCTGACACCCTCCTCTCATCCCCGGCGAGCGTAGCGAGGGAAGGGGATTGCGTGCAGGATAGAGCGCGCTCTTCCCTCCCCCTTGCGGGGAGGGCCAGGGTGGGGGTCGCAGGGTCAGAGCACTTCGAGTGCCATGAAGAGCGCATAGGCCGCTACAGCGCCTCACCCTCAACCTCTCTCACCCGGCCGCACCACCCTCACCCCTCCCCGCAAGGGGGAGGGGAACCGGCGCAGCCTTCCCCTGGTGTCGCTCTAGACGAGGCCGTGCGAGAATCTCTCTCAGCGTATGTTCCCTCTTTGTTCTTAACATGGCGCCCAAGCTTGGCTATGGCTGTGAGCGTCTGCTGCCTGAGGGACGCGCCCGAGGCGTTGGTCGTGGCAGCCCATGCGGTTCCTGCAGCGGCAGGCTTCGCAACCCTGCCGCCGCACGGATCCCGAGCAGAAGACCAGAGGGCGCGTCACCGGATCGGGCCGGTCCCGTGCTCGTCTTCTCAGCCTCGTCCGCACTGGGCCGGTCTCCTCAGGAGATCGCCCGGGGCTGCGCGACGAGCGTCTCAAGCCGTGTGGCGGTGGGGATGGGACAGACCCGTTCGCTGTCCTAAGGCGGAGCGCGGGGCCGGGGTTCGGGTGGGGAGCCGCGCGTGGGATGGCTGTGGCCTCCTGCCCGGGGCGGAACTCCCGCCCGAGCTCTTCGCGCTCCGCCAGGGCCGCGAAGCCAGAGCCGTCCCGCGCTTCCCTCAGCTCCTGCTGAACAAAGCCAGGACCAAGCCTGCCATGCTTTGCGCCGCCCGGCGCGAAGCCGGTCCCGCATGCCCAAAGTGACCATGCCCGGAGCGACGATGAACCTTCGCTCCCGTTTCCGGGCAAACACCATGAGCCCTATCGAATCCGGTGGACCATCCGGGCCTCCGCCCTGGCGGATTCGGTCCGGGGCGCTATGGTTCATGACCCTCATTCTGGTTTGATCATGCCGCCCAAAGAAGCCCTTGCCTCACCTCCCGTCGATCACCTGAACCCCGAACAGGCCCGAGCCGAGCACGAGGCCCTGGGGGCCGAGATCGCGGAGCATGACCGGCGCTATTACGAGGAGGACGCGCCCACCGTCTCGGATGCGGAATACGATGCGCTTCGCAAGCGCTACGAGGCGCTGGAGGACGCCTTTCCTGAGCTCAGGACCCCCGAGAGCCTGACCCAGAAGGTCGGCTCCAAGGTCTCGGAGAAATTCGCCAAGATCCGCCACCGGGTGCCCATGCTGTCGCTCGCCAACGGCTTCGCCGACGAGGAGGTGGAGGAGTTCGTGGAGCGCATCCGCCGCTTCCTGCACTGGAAGGCGGAGGCGCCCCTCGTCTTCACCGCAGAGCCCAAGATCGACGGCCTGTCCTTGAGCCTGCGCTACGAGAACGGCAGGCTCGTGTCCGCCGCCACCCGCGGCGATGGGGCGGTGGGCGAGGACGTGACGGCCAATGCCCGCACGGTGGGCGACATTCCCCATGTGCTGAAGGGTTCGGGCGTGCCGGAGGCGTTCGAGGTCCGAGGCGAGATCTACCTCTCGCACCGGGATTTTGCCGCCATCAACGAGCGCCAGGCGGCCGCCGGCAAGCCCCTCTTCGCCAACCCGCGCAACGCGGCGGCGGGCAGCCTGCGCCAGCTCGACGCGTCCATCACCGCCTCCCGGCCCCTGTGCTTTTTCGCCTATGCCTGGGGGGAGGCGAGCGCCATGCCGGCGGACACCCAATACGGCATGATCGAGGCCCTGCGCGGCTTCGGGTTCACGGTCAACCGGCTCACCCGGCGCTGCTCCAGCCTCCAAGAGATGCTGGAGCACTACCACGCCATCGAGACCGACCGGGTCAATCTCGGCTATGACATCGACGGCGTCGTCTACAAGGTCGATTCCTTGAGCCTGCAGCAGCGGCTCGGCTTCGTGTCCCGCTCGCCCCGCTGGGCCCTGGCGCACAAGTTCCCGGCCCAGAAGGCTGTGACCGTGCTGGAGGGCATCGAGATCAATGTGGGGCGCACCGGCTCCCTCAATCCGCTCGCCCGCCTGAAGCCCGTGACCGTGGGCGGCGTGGTGGTGTCCAACGCCACCCTGCACAACGAGGATTACATCCGCGGCATCGGCGGCAACGGCGAGAAGATCCGCAACGGGATCGACATCCGCATCGGCGACACGGTGACGATCCAGCGCGCCGGCGACGTGATCCCCAAGGTGCTCGACGTGGTGCTGGACAAGCGCCCGGCCGATTCCGCGCCCTACGCCTTCCCGACCCAGTGCCCCGCCTGCGGCAGCCATGCGGTGCGGGAGGCCAATCCCCGCACCGGCAAGGAGGACGCGGTGCGCCGCTGCACCGGCGGCCTCATCTGCCCGGCGCAGGCCCGGGAGCGGCTCAAGCATTTCGTCTCCCGCAACGCCTTCGACATCGAGGGGCTGGGCGAGCAGCGCATCGACGAGTTCTACGCGGAAGGCCTGATCCGGCGGCCGCAGGACATCTTCACCCTGGCGGCCAGAGACGCCGCCAGCCCCGAGCGCCTGGAGAACCGGGAAGGGTG
The DNA here is from genome assembly GCA_035296545.1 of Microvirga sp. GTDB lineage: Bacteria > Pseudomonadota > Alphaproteobacteria > Rhizobiales > Beijerinckiaceae > Microvirga. Next base: position 3,019 of record DATHAU010000694.1, on the reverse strand, counting down.
GGGCGAGACGAGCGCCAGGAATCTGTTCGCCGCCATCGATGCGCGCCGCAGGGTGTCCCTCAACCGCTTCATCTTCGGCTTGGGCATCCCGCATATCGGCGAGACCTCGGCCCGGCTGCTGGCGCGCCATTTCCACACTTTCGAAGCCTTGCGCGACACCGCCAGGGCGGCGGCCGATCCGGAATCGGAAGCGCGCGCCGAGCTCACCGCCATCGGCGGCATCGGCCCCGTGGTGGTCCAGACCATGGTGGAGTTCTTCAAGGAGGCGCATAACGAGGAGATGCTCGACGCCCTCCTGGCCCAGGTGAACGTGGAGCCCTTCGAGGCGCCCGCGACCGCAAGTTCCCCCGTGGCCGGCAAGGTCGTGGTCTTCACGGGCTCCCTCGAGCAGATGACCCGCGAGGAGGCCAAGGCCATGGCCGAGCGCCTGGGCGCCAAGGTGGCGGGCTCCGTGTCCAAGAAGACCGACATCGTGGTGGCGGGACCGGGCGCGGGCTCCAAGCTCAACAAGGCCAAGGAGTTCGACGTTCAGGTCATGGACGAGGACGGCTGGTTCGCCCTTGTCGGGCGGGGTTGAGATTCCTGTCCAAGACGAAACCGCTCACATGTGGCATGGTGCCGGGCATGACGGTGACCACCCCCGAGTTTTCGCTCGATCCCGACCTCCTGGCCGCGGGCGACGTGACGCATTTCTGGCGGGTGCCGCGCTATCGCGGCCTCGATTGCCTGCGCGCGACCTTCCGCCGCCATGCCTACGCCCGGCACAGCCACGAAACCTATGCCATCGCGGCGATCCTCGACGGCTGCGAGACCTTTTTCCACCGCGGCGAGCAGCGCTATGCCTGGGCGGGCAGCGTGGCGGTGGTCTGCCCCGACGAGATCCATGACGGGGAGCCCTACGGCGGCGGCTTCGAGTACCGGACCTTTTATCCCTCCGCCGAGCTGATGCAGGAGGTCGCCGAGGACGTGGCGGGCCGGCCGCTCTCCCGCCCGCCGTGGTTTTCCCGCTCGGTGATCGAGGACGCAAGCCTGGCGAAGGCCCATGCGGAGCTTCACGCCTGCCTGTCCCAGGACGGGGGCTGGACCTCCGAGATGGAGCAGGACACCCGCCTCATTCATTTCCTGAGCCGCCTCATCGCCCGCTGGGCGGATCTCGACGCGGTTCCGGAGGTCCGCTACGGGGCGCGGGGGATCGCCCGGGTGCGCGACTACCTGGAGTCTCACCTCGACCAGGACGCGGACCTCGCCAGCCTCGCGAGCCTGGCCGACCTGTCCCGCAGCCATTTCATTCGCGCCTTCAGCAAGGAAACCGGGCTGACGCCGCACGCCTACCTGGTCGACCGGCGCTTCCGGGCCGCAAGCCGCCTCCTCGGCAAGGGCGAGGCTCCGGGCGATGTGGCGGCCGCCTGCGGGTTTTTCGACCAGAGCCACCTGAACCGGGTCTTCAAGGCCCGCATGGGCGTCACGCCCGGGGCCTACCGCACCGCGTGAGACCGCACTTTCGTCCAAGACCGCCCGGCATCCCTGCGCCATAAGGCGCGGGACGATGAGCAGGACCATGGACCAAGCCAACCCCTATTCCACCTCGACCCGCCGCGAGATGCGGGCCGGACTGCGCGACATCGCGCCCGTGATGGTCGCGGCCGTTCCCATCGGCCTGCTCTTCGGCGCCGTCGCGGCCGCCAAGGGCATGTCTCCCGCCGAGGTGGCGCTCATGTCGGCCCTGGTCTTCGCGGGCGGGGCGCAGTTCGCCGCCATCGAGACCTGGGTTCATCCCGCTCCCATCGCGGCGCTGGCCTTCGCGACCTTCCTGATCAACGCGCGCCACGTGCTCATGGGGGCGTCCCTCTCGCCCAAGGTCAGGATGTCGCGCGTCCAGAAGCTGATCGCGTTCTATTTCATCACCGACGAATCCTGGGCGCTCTCCGAGCGGCGCGCCCTCGACCGTCCCGTCACGGGGGCCTATTGGGCCGCCATGGCCGCGGCCCTCTGGGCCAACTGGACCCTCTCCAGCGCCCTGGGAGCCGTGCTCGGCTCGCTGCTGGGCGATCCCGCCAGGATCGGGGCGGATTTCGCCTTCACGGCCCTGTTCATCGGCCTCATCGCGGGCTTCGGGCGCAGCCGCGTGACCCTGGTCACGGTGGCGGTGAGCGCAGGCGTCGCGGCGCTGGTGCACCACTTCATCGGCGCGCCCTGGCACGTGGCCTCGGGAGCCCTGGCGGGCATCGCCGCGGCCTATCTCTCGGCCTCCGACGAGGCGCGCCCATGAGCTTCGACACCACGACTGTCCTGGCCATCCTGGCCATGGCGGCGGTCACCTACGTGACGCGCATCGCCGGACTCTTCGTGGCGGACCGCCTGGTGCTGACCGGCCGCGCCAAGGCCGCCTTCGACGCCATTCCGCCCGCGGTGCTGGTGGCCGTGATCGCCCCCACGGCGCTCACGACCGGGTGGGCGGAGGCGCTTGCCGCCGCCATCACGGCCGTCGCCGCCTTCAGGCTGCCCCTGCTCGCAACCGTCGCCGTGGGAGTGGTGTCGGTGGTGGCGCTGCGGAATGTCCTGTGAAGCCGCCCCTGTCGTTCCGGGGAAGATCACATGGCTGCCCTGTCGTCCCCGCGCAGGCGGGGATCCATCACCGCAACGCTTCGAGGAAGGGCGCGGCGGCATCCGCTGCGCTTCATCCTGCGTCGTCAGCGGTTATGGATCCCGGGCTCCGCTGCGCGGCCCCGGGATGACAGCGCTCGATGGTCAGCCGATCGCCCGCGTCGCCTGTACCAGCCATGCTTGCGTGTCTGCATCGAGTCCCGGCCCGATCAGCTCACGCACCTTGGCGTGGTAGGCATTGAGCCACGCGATCTCGTCGGCGGTCATGATCGAGGGCTCCACCAGGCGCAGGTCGATGGGCGTGAAGGTGAGGGTCTCGAAGCCCAGCATCTCGCGGTCGCCGCCGGCGATGGTGCGGGGCTCCACCAGGATCAGGTTCTCGATACGAATGCCGAAGGCGCCCGGCTTGTAGAAG
>DATHAU010000693.1:0-1655 GCA_035296545.1 Microvirga sp. | reverse complement strand
CACGCAGTGGAGCTGGTCGCACGTCTCGCGCACGGCTTCCACTGGGCGCAACTCGCCTTCGAGGTCTTTCGAAAGCTCTGAGAGGCAGACGACGCGATCAATGGGTGGACAGCAGTTCATGGCACCGCTCCTCCAGCATTTCCCAGGGCCGGCGTCTTCATTCACAGGTGCCGGTAGACTAGAGCATCGGATCATTAATCGGACGCATAGCCAGCGGCCTTCAGGTAGTTCCAGCATTCCTGTGGCTCGAAGAGGTCGCAGATGTCGCCGACGGCCCGCCAGAGCGCCTCGAACGTTCGGGCTTCGGCCTTGCGCAGGTGCGCTTTGATCTTTGAGAAGGCCTGCTCAATTGGGTTGAGATCGGGCGAATAGGCGGGCAGGAACAGGAACCAGGCGCCTCTCTGCCTCAGATATTGGGCTGCCTTCTCGCTTTTGTGGACGGCCAGGTTGTCGAGGATCACCACATCGCCCTTCGACAGGGTCGGCGCCAGTTGCGTCTCGACGTAGGTGTCGAACGCTGAGCGGGTGATCGTGCCATCGATGATCCAGGGCGCACTCAGCTCATGGCAGCGCAGCCCGGCGATGAAGGTCTGAGTCTTCCAGTGACCGAAGGGAGCGCTCGCTCGTAGCCGCTGGCCCTTGCGGCTGCGGCCGCGCAGGCGGGTCATCTTGGTGTTGACGGAGGTTTCGTCCAGAAACACTAGCCGATACGGCTGCTGGCGCATGCGCGGCTGGCGCTGCCCTGTCCAGACCCGGCGCTCGTCACGCACGTCGGCGCGTGCGCATTCCGCGGCCATCCGGGATTTTTTTATATGTGAAGCCGCGCCGGCATAAGAGCCGCGAGAGAGTAGCCGGGGCGGCCACCACTCCGTGCTCCTCCAAAAGCCGCGCCGCGAGTTCCGGCATGGTGATGGCGGGCTCGGTCTCTATGATCTGCACCAGATAGACCTCATAGAGCGCGAGCTTGCCGCCCCCGCGCGGGCGGCCTTGTCGGGCCGGAGCGGGTGATCCGGACCGGCCCTGGCGCCGGACGAGCTTAATGGCGAAGCTGTCGCTTACCCCGAAGTGCCGGGCCGCCGCCCGGCGGGAATGACCCGCCTCCACAAAGGCCGCGACCCGCACGCGAAGATCCAGGGAATAGTATCGACCCATGATCCACCTCCCTCACGCGAAGGGAATCACACGTCGCTCCCGACCAGAAGCCGCCGAGTCCTATTTCCGGTCCAGTGCTCTAGGGAGAGGGTTCAGGCGCAGTCCCGGATCAGCCGGCGCAGGAACGCCTCGCCCGCCTCCAGTTGGTCGAGCGCGATGAACTCGTCCGGCTGGTGGGCCTTCTCCACGGAGCCCGGGCCGCAGACGATCGTCGGGATGCCCGCCTGCTGGAACTGCCCGGCTTCCGTCGCGTAGGGGACGGAGATCGTGCGGTTCCGCCCCGCGAGCCGCATCACCAGGCGCTCGGCCTCCGAGCCCGGATCGGGCGAAAGGCCCGGCACCGAAACCTCGACGGTCGTCTCGATGCGCCCGAAGGGTCCGTGCCGGTTGAGGCGCGTCCGGGCCACCTCCTGCGCGACGCGGTCGAGCCGGGCGGGGATCTCGTCCGGGTCGAGGCCCGGCACGCCCCGGAACTCCCAATGGAACCGGCAGAGCTTGGCGAG
>DATHAU010000692.1:0-2116 GCA_035296545.1 Microvirga sp. | reverse complement strand
GGCATCGGCGTCGGCCGGGAGGGCCTTGCCTGGAGCGGGCGCGCCCGCGTCGGCCGCAAGACCCCATGGCCGAACTGGACCCCCACCCCTACGATGATCAGGCGCGACCCGGAGCGCAACGCCCCCTGGGCCGGCGGTATGGAGGGAGGCCTCGACAACCCGCTCGGCGCTCGCGCCCTCTACCTCTACGCGGGCGGGCGGGACACCATGTACCGCATCCATGGCACCACGGAGCCCTGGTCCATCGGCCAGTCGGTCTCCAGCGGCTGCATCCGCATGTTCAACCAGGACGTCATCGACCTCTACAGCCGGGTGCCGGTGGGCTCGCCCGTGGTGGTGAAGAACAGCGGGGCGCCGGTCGATCCGGACGAAGAATTCGAGATGTCGTCGTTGGAGTGATGCCTTTTTGAAGGGCGCCCGGGCCGGGTCGGCCCGTGAGCTTGCCTGCCGCGAGCCGATCTCCCCTCCCCTGGAGGCCGTGTTGTCCTATCATTGAGGGTTGGGACAGCCTGAAGGATCGCTCATGGACGACTGGTTTCCTCACGCCTTGAAACTGACGACGCGGGCCATCGAATTCGGCGGCATCGCCATCATCGTCCTCGGCATCGTCGGAGCGACGGTCTTCGTCCTCTGGCAGATCCTGCGGGGCCGTTCCGGGTCCGACGCTTTCGGCCTCTATCGATCGAACCTGGGGCGGGCCATTCTTCTGGGGCTCGAGTTCCTCGTTGCCGCCGACATCATCAGCACGGTCGCCCTGGAGCCGACGCTCCAAAGCCTTCTGATCCTCGGCGGCATCGTTCTCATCAGGACTTTCCTGAGCTTCTCGCTGGAAGTCGAGATCGAGGGACGCTGGCCCTGGAACAGGCATAAGGACGAGACCGGTTCGAAAGCCTGAAACGCTCAGCCTTGCCTTACGTTCGGGGCAACGCGACATGGCGTCTGGATCAGGCGGGCCAGGACGGCGGGCGTCGCGGATCGCCTGGTGCGCATGTCCCCTCAACGGACCAGTTGACCAACCCGGCAGCCGCTCTTAGGAAGGGCTCCCGGCCCGCAGGCCGCCGCCGCTCTTCCAGCGTCCGTCGGCCCCCATCCCTGCCCCTTCGCCGCTCCGGCCGCATGGCTGGCGCGCCTTGCCGTTCGACCATCGAAGCGGCGCTTCTCCGGCAGGTTGTTATCGACCGACGGCACCACCGCACGGACGCCCCGGCCGTCCGTCTGCGCGGCGCTCTTCCACTGCGACAGAACCACCATGAAGACCCTTGAAACAGGCCTGTTCCTGAACAGGATTCCCTTCGCGAAAATCGGCTCCGGCGCGAACCCGGTCGTTGTGCTCAACGGCGGGCAGGCCTTCGTCAGACGCCCCACGCCTGCGCGAACCCGGCGCGATGCCGGGCGGATCGCGCGCCTCCTGCCGCCGCAGCGGACGATCTACGTGCTCGGCTACGATTGCGCGCCTGCGGCCGATTACAGCATCGACACCATTGTCCATGACGTCGCGGGGATCCTGCGGGACGAGATCGGCCCTGCAAGCGTCATGGGCATCTCCTTCGGCGGCTTCGTCGCCGCGCGTCTTGCCGCCGATCACCCAAGCCTCGTGAAAAGCCTGATCCTGCTGGTGAGCGCCCACCGCTTCTCGCCGGAGGGCCGCCGCAGCATCGACCGGCAGATCGCCTGCGCCTGGGCCGGCGACTTCCAGGGCTTTCTGGACGAGTTCGGCCTGGTCTTCCGCCGCCCCTGGTTCAACTGGCTGCTCCACCTGCGCTTCCGGCGGGAGCGGAAGAGGCTGCACGAAACCATGAACGATCCCGCCGCCATCGTCCGGGGCCTCAATGCGGTGGCAGGAGAGGATTTCGGCGCGGATCCAGGCTGGCTGAAGCGCATCCGGGCCCCCACGCTGATCGTCGGCGGAACGAAGGACCCGTTCTTCGACGTGGAGGCGATGGAGGAAACCGCCCGCCTCATTCCCTCGGCGCAACTGAAGCTGTTCAAGGGCGAGACCCACATGTTGCCCGTGGAGCGGGCGCGGGATGTGCGGAGGCTGGTGGCGGGGTTTCTTTGATGGCTTTCGACGGAACCCGACCGAATGCAACTATCATGAAATTTTGTAGCGCAGATT
>DATHAU010000691.1:0-12239 GCA_035296545.1 Microvirga sp. | reverse complement strand
GGAAGCAGTTGTCGAGGCGCGGTTCGCCCAAGGCGCGCATCTCGCGGTAGTTCCACTCGTCGGGGACCGCGATGCTGCTGGTGGGCAGGGAATCCTCGCCGTTGGGATAAACCCCGTCGGCTGCGAATTGCAGGCGCACGCCGGGGCGCTTGGGGAAGAACGGGTGCAGCCCCATTCCCGCGGGCATGGGGCGGCGATCCACGTTTGCCAGGGCAAGCGTCAGGGTCAGCCCGTCCGCGGCGAGATCGAAGACCTGTTCCGCATCATAGGCGAAGGGCCAGCCTTCCGCCGCGTCGCCGTCCGGCCGATGAGCCAATGTCAGGCGGCAGCGGCTCTCGTGAGCTTGCGCCACCTGCCAGGGCCTCTGCCAGGCATTGCCGTGCACGGAATGGGGGTGGTCGCCGAAGTTGGGGGCAAGCCGGTGCTCGACGCCCTCGAACGAGAAGCGTCCCCCGGCGACCCGGTTGGAATAGGGGATGAGCGGATAGCTGCTGGTCTGCCGCACGAGCCCGTCGCGCAGGGCCTCCTCCGGGGTCTCGCGCATGAGGGCGAGGCCGTCGCGCCGGAAGCCCGCGACGGCTCCGCCGACGGCGGGGGCCAGATCAACCTTGAGAGCGCCGTTCCTGAGCGTGACGGTCAGGGGAGCCTCCTTGCGGGTTCAGTAGGCGGCGGCGGGAGCGGCGGGAGCGGACGGGGCCTCGCCGCGCAGGGCGCCGAGCCAATCGGAGGCGCGGCCGGTCATCATGGCGATGTCGGACCCGACGGCCACGTAGCCGTAGCCGTAGCCGATGAAGCGGCCCACCATGTCCGGGTTGGGGCCGACGATCCCCACGGGCTTTCCGGCCGCATGGGCCATCCTGGCGGCCCGCTCGATGAGCGCCTGCACCTCGGGATGGGCGATGTTGCCGATATGGCCCATGGCGGCCGCGAGATCCCCCGGGCCGACGAAGAGCGCGTCGAGCCCCGGAACGGCGGCGATCTCCGGCAGCCGCTCGATGGCCTCCGGCGTTTCGAGCTGGACGATCACGGCCACCTGATCGTTGGCGCGCTTGAGGTAATCGGCGGCCCGGCCGAACCGGGAGCCGCGATGCACCGCCGCGACGCCGCGCACGCCCTCCGGCGGATACTTGGCGTAGGACACCGCCAGGCGCGCCTCCTCGGCGGTCTGGACGAAGGGCAGCATGACCGTCTGGGCGCCCGCGTCGAGCACGCGCTTGACGAGAACCTGATCGTTCCAGGCCAGCCGCACCACCGCATCGGCGGGCGTGCAGCCGACCGCGCGCAGGATATGGGCCAGGTCCGACACCTCGATGGGCACATGCTCCATGTCGACCACGAGGAAATCGAAGCCGCAGTAGCCCAGGGCCTCGGCGGTGGCGGGAGCCGCCGCCATGAGCCAGGTGCCGAGCGGCGGGCGCGGGCCGCCGCCCTTCAGCCAGCCCTTGAAGCGGTTCTCGATGCTGATCATGCGGTGCCCCTAGTAGATCGAAGGCTCGACCACCGGGCCGGGCGCGTTCAGGAAATCGAAGTCGCAGCCCTGGTCGGCCTGCGACACGTGGCGCTGGTAGAGGGCCGCGAAGGAGCGCTCGTAGATATGCGCGGTGGGCTTCCACTCGGCGCGGCGGCGTTCGATCTCGTCCTCGTCCACGCGCATGTCCAAGCGTCCCGCCTCCACGTCGAGCTCCACGAGATCCCCGGTCCTGAGCAGGCCCAGCGGCCCGCCCACGGCCGCTTCCGGGGCCACGTGGAGGATGCAGGTGCCGTAATGGGTGCCGCTCATGCGCCCGTCGCAGATGCGCACCATGTCGCGCACGCCCTGCTTGAGCAGCTTCTTGGGGATGGGCAGGTTGCCCCATTCCGGCATTCCGGGCGCGCCCACCGGGCCTGCGTTGCGCAGCACGATCACCGTGTCCTCCGTGATGTCGAGGTCCGGATCGTCGATGGCCCGGTTCATCTCACCCGGGTTGTCGAACACCACGGCGGGGCCCACGTGCTTGAGGAATTTCGGGTTCGCGGCCGAGGATTTCATCACCGCGCCGTTGGGCGCGAGGTTGCCGCGCAAGACCGCCAGGGTCTTGCCGCGGGAGAGCGGCACGATGGGGTTGTCGGGACCGCGGATCACATCGTCGTTCCAGCATTCGGCCCCGGAGATGTTCTCGCCCAGCGTCCTGCCGTTCACGGTCAGGACGGTGAGGTCCAGATGGGCTTCGAGCTTCCTGAGCTGCGCCGGCAGCCCGCCTGCGAAGTAGAAATCCTCCATCAGGTATTCGCCCGATGGGAACAGGTTGGCGCAGACGGGTACGCGGCCCGCCATATCGGACATGTGGTCGAGGGTGAGGTCGACGCCCGCGCGGCGGGCCATGGCCACGAGATGCACGGCGGCGTTGGTGGAGCCGCCCAGGGCCATGTAGGCCACGAGGCCGTTGCGGAAGCTGCGTCCGTCGAGGAACCGCGAGGGCTTCCACTCCTCCCAGATCATCTCGATGATGCGCTCGCCGCAGGCGGAGGCCATGCGCGGGTGGCCGCTGTCGGCGGCCGGAATGGAGGACGCCCCCGGCAGCGTCAGGCCCATGGCGTCCACGATGGACGTCATGGTGGAGGCGGTGCCCATGGTGTTGCAGGTGCCGATGGAGCGGGTCATGCGGCTCTCGAGATCGACCCAGTCGGCCGGGGTGATGTTGCCCGCGCGCAGCTCGTCCCAGTATTTCTTGGTGTGGGTGCCGGCCCCGGTCTTCTGGCCGCGCCACTGGCCGTTGGACATGGGGCCCGCCGGGCAGTAGATCACCGGGATGTCCATGCTGATCGCGCCCATGAGCATACCGGGCGTGGACTTGTCGCAGCCGCCGAGCAGCACCGCCCCGTCCACGGGATGGGAGCGCAGCAGTTCCTCCACCTCCATGGCGAGGAAGTTGCGGTAGAGCATGGTGGTGGGCTTCACCATCACCTCGCCCACGGAGAGCGCGGGCAGCTCGACCGGATAGCCGCCGGCCTGCCACACGCCCCGCTTCACCGCCTCGGCGCGGTCGCGCAGATGCGAGTGGCAGGGGCTCATCTCGCTCCAGGTGTTGACGATGGCGACCACGGGCTTGCCGAGGAATTCCTCCCGGCGCATCCCCATCTGCTGGGTGCGCTGGCGATGGGCGAAGCCGCGCATGTCGTCGGACGCGAACCAGCGCTGGCTGCGCAGGTCTGCGAGGGCTCGGCGTGTCATGGGATTGTCCTTATCCTTTGATGCCGCCGGAGGTCAGGCCGGACACGACGCGCTCCTGGAAGATCACGATCAGGACCGCGACGGGCACGATGCCCACCACGAGGGCCGCCGAGATCACCGGCCAGGGGAAGGCGAACTCGCCCTGGTAGAGGGTGATGCCCACCGGCAGGGTGCGGAGCATCGGATTGGAGTTGAACGAGAGGGCGAGCAGGAACTCGTCCCAGGCGTTCACGAAGGCCAGGATGCCGGCGGTGAAGACGCCGGGCGCGGAGAGCGGCACCACCACCTTGAACAGCGCCCCCATGCGGGTGCAGCCGTCGATCATGGCGGAGTTTTCGAGATCGCGCGGGATGCCCTCGAAGAACGACACCAGGATCAGGGTGCAGACCGGCAGGCTCAGCACCGTATAGGGCAGGATCAGCGCCACCCAGGTGTTGAGGAGGCCGAGCGCCCGCATGATCTCGAACAGGGGCACCAGGAGCGTCACCAGCGGGAATGTCGACACCGCGATGATGGCCGACAGGATGAGGTCGCGGCCGCGGATCTGGAGCCGCGCCAGGGCATAGGCCGCGAGCACGGACACGAAGAGGGTGAGCGCGGTGGCGAGGATCGCCACCATGAAGCTGTTGAACAGGAAGAGCAGCAGCGGCTGGTCCGTGAAGGCGCGAAGGTAGTTGGCGATGGTCGGCGCGTGCGGCAGCCAGGTGATGGGCTTGACCGTGAGCTCCGCTTCCGTCTTGAGGGAGGTGAACAGGATCCACAGGGTCGGAAAGATGCCGTTGACCACGAGGATCAGCCCGATGATCAGGCGGAGCGGCGTGCCGGAGAAGATCGAACGGCTGGAGGAGGTTTCCATGCTCATGGTTGTCACCCCTTGGTCCGGATCATGCGCAGGTACACCGCCGTGATGCACATGGAGAGCGCGAACATGACCACCGCAAGCGCCGAGCCGTAGCCGAGATCGAGGAAGTCGACCGTGTTCTGGTGGATGTACATGGCGAGCGTCGCGGTGGAGGTGCCCGGGCCGCCGCGGGTCATGGTGAAGGGAATGTCGAAGGTCTGGAGCGCCGTGATGGTGCGGAAGATCAGGGCCACCACGATGGAGGGCTTGAGCAGGGGCAGGGTGATCTCGAAGAACTGCCGCAGCCGCCCTGCCCCGTCCACCTCCGCCGCCTCGTAGAGGGAGCGCGGAATGGTCTGCAGGCCCGCCAGGATGATGAGCGCCATGAAGGACGAGGTCTTCCAGATGATCGTCAGGCAGATGGCGGCAAAAGCCCAGTTGGCGGAGTTGAACCAGATCACGCCCTCGATGCCGACGCGGCGCAGCACGTCGTTCACCACGCCGTATTCGGAATGGAAGAACCAGGCGAAGATCAGGCCCGCGAAGGAGAGCGGCAGGGCCCAGGGAATGAGCAGCGACAGGCGCACCGGCCACTTCACCTTGAACGGCAGGTTCGCCATCAGCGCCAGCGCCATGCCGAGGAGCAGCGCGCCGGGAACCGTGATGAGGGTGATGAGGATCGTGTTCCAGGTGGTCTCCCAGAACACCGGGTCCTCCAGCATGAGGGAGTAGTTCTCAAGCCCCGCGAAGGCGGCCGGCAGGCCCGACGTGAGGGACAGGTTCTGGAAGCTCGTCCAGACGAGGCGGCACACGGGATAGACGATGATGAGCGAAAGCAGCAGGGCCGTGGGCATGAGCAGCAGCACCGCCAGGGTGCGCTCGCTCGGATCGAGGAAGCGCGTCCACCATTTCGTGCCGCCCTCGTTGGGAGCCGTCACGAGAGTCGTTTCGCTGGCTGTCGACATCGTGGTCATCCCGCCCGGGTGCAGTTTCGGAGGGACGGACGCCCAAGGGCGTCCGTCCGACGGCAAGCGCGGCGCGGTTTAGCGCAGCACGCGGCGCAGGCGGCCTTCCATCTGGTCGGCGCCCTGCTCGGGGGTCGATTGACCGGCGAGCACCGCGTTGACGGTGGTGCGGATGATCTCGCTCACCTCGTTGTAGCGCGGGGTCACGGGACGGGCCTTGGCCGTCTCCACCACCGGCTTCGCATTGGCGAACCACGGAACCGCCTTGGTCACGTCAGCGTCCGTGTAGACCTCCGGGAATTGCGGAAGCAGGGATGCGTTGACGGCCATGAACTCCGAGATTTCGGGGCTCGACACGAACTGCACGAATTTCTGCGCTTCGGTCTTGTTGTTGGAATAGGCCGACACGCCCCATTCCCAGCCGCCGAGGCAGGAGGCCGGCTGGCCGCCCTTCACGGCGGGAAGCTTCACGACTCCCACCTTGTCCTTCACGGCGGACTCAGGCCCCTGGAACTGACCCCAGGCGTAGGACCAGTTGACGGCGAAGAGCACGTTGCCGGCCTGGAACTCCTTGCGGGTGTCGTCGGTGGCGACCTCGGCGATGTTCTTCTTGGCCACGCCCTGGTCGACGAAGTCCTTCCAGAGCTTGAGGGACTTCACGGCCGCATCCTTGTCGAAGGAGAGCTTGCCGTCGGAGACGAGCTGCTTGCCCATGCTCCAGTAGGGCAGCAGGAAGGTGCAGACCGCGCCCTCGATGGCCTTGCCCTGGAAGGACAGGCCCTGGAGGTTCGCGTCCTTCTCGGCGTCCATCACCTTCTTGGCGGAAGCGGTCAGCTCGTCCCAGGTCTGGGGCGGCTGGATGCCGTGCTTCTCGAGCAGGTCCTTGCGGTAGTAGAGGAACATGGCGTCCGCGAAGGCGGGCAGCGCCACGACCTTGCCGTCCACGGTGTTCGCCTCGGCATAGGCCGGCAGGTAGCGCTTCATGGCGCCGGCGACGTCGCTGCCGAGCACCTCGTTGAAGGGAACGGTCCAGCCGGCCGCCGCGTACTGCGCCGGGCGGATCACGTCGAGGATCAGCACGTCGAGGGAGGTGTCCTTGGCGGTCATGACCGTGTTGAGATACTGCGCCTGCGCCTCGGAGGTGTTGCCGCCGGTCTCGATGGCCACCTTCACGTTCGGGTTCTTGGCCTCGTACATGTCGAAGGCCTTGCGCCATACATCGGGGCGGTGCTGGCTGGACACGAACACCCGCAGGTTCGTCTGAGCCATGGCGGCGGAGCCCGACAGGGTCAGGGCCGCGCCGGCCAGCAGCAGTTTCATGGTCTTGTTCAAAGTCATCGTTTCCTCCGTAAGAGTTGACGGATGCCGGTTCAGCGCCGGCACCTCACATTGACAGGGCCGATCAGACGAGGGCCCGCTCCGTTGCCGCATCGAACAGGTGGACCCGGGACGGGTCGACACCGATCGACAGGGTCTCGCCGGGGCTCGGCCTCATCTCGGGCGCAACCCGCGCCGTGAGGTTGAAGGAACCGAGGGCGAAATGGATGAGCGTGTCGGAGCCGAGCGGCTCGACGACCTGCACGCGGCCCGACAGGGCATGGCCGTCTCCGGCCGGAACGAAATGCTCGGGACGGATGCCGACGATGACCTCGCGCCCCTCCAGGGCGGCGGCCTTGCCGATGCCGTGCCGGTGCAGGGGGATCGTCGCGCCGCCGTCGAACGCGACCTCGCCGCCGCGAATGGCGCCGCGGGCGAAGTTCATGGCGGGCGAGCCGATGAAGCCGCCCACGAACACGCTGGCGGGGGTGTTGTAGACCTCGTCGGGGGTTCCGACCTGCTCGATCTCGCCGCCCTTGAGGATCACGATCCGGTCGGCGAGCGTCATGGCCTCCACCTGATCGTGGGTCACGTAGATGATGGTGGTGCCGATGGTCTGGTGAAGGCGCTTGATCTCGGTGCGAACCTGGCCGCGCAGCTTGGCGTCCAGGTTGGAGAGCGGCTCGTCGAACAGGAACACCTGGGGGCGGCGCACGATGGCGCGGCCCATGGCCACCCGCTGGCGCTGGCCGCCGGAGAGCTGGCTCGGCTTGCGGTCGAGAAGCTGGCCGATGCCCAGCATGTCGGCGGCCTGGGCGATGCGGGTCTTGATCTCGGCCGCCGGGATGCCGCGCACCTTCAGGCTAAAGGCCATGTTGTCGTAGACGGTCTTGTGCGGGTAGAGGGCGTAGTCCTGGAACACCATGGCGATGTCGCGCTCCCGCGGGGGCAGCTTGTTCACCACCCGCTCGCCGATGCGGATCTCGCCGTCGCTGATGCCCTCAAGGCCCGCGAGCATGCGCAGGGTGGTGGACTTGCCGCATCCGGAGGGCCCGACCAGCACCACGAATTCCCGGTCGGCGATCTCCAGATCGATGCCCTTCACGATCCGAAGCGAGCCGTAATTCTTCTCGAGCTTCCGGAAGCTGACTGACGACATGCTCCCTCCCTGTTGCTTGCGCCGCCCCCGAAACCGGTGCGCGGGCCCTCGTATCCCTGTGTCGAAGACAGGCGATTTGGCGTATTCTGTCTATCGTAGCGCTACGATTTTTGAAAGGCAAGGGGATTCTCGGAGGCGTCTCGGCCTTCGGCAGCTTGCCTTCAAACGCCTGATATCCTTTGTTTTAAGCGCGGAATGCGCTATACCATTCCCGATGCATTCCATCAAAGCGCTACGAAAGATGGGAAAGTTGATGGACGACGGCGGCAGCCAATTGGGGAACCGGGCGACCCGGAAGCGGCGCAAGATGCAGCGCGTCACCATGACGGACGTGGCCAGGCACGCCCAGGTCTCCCCCTCGACGGTCTCGCTCTTCCTCCGCAAGCCCGAATCGGTCTCGCCGGCCGCCGGGCAGGAGATCGCCCGGGCGGTGAGCACGCTGGGCTATGTGCCCAACCTGGTGGCGGGGGGCTTGGCGGCCGCGTCCTCCAAGGTGGTCAGCATCATCGTGCCGTCGATCCGCAACGCCTTCTTCGCGGAAACCGTCTCCACCCTTCAGGCGGAGTTGAGGGCGGAGGGCCTGCAGGTTCTCCTCGGGCACAGCGAATATGCCGAGGCCGAGGAGGAGGCCCTGATCCGCACCGCCCTCTCCTGGTCGCCCGCAGCGGTCGTCCTCACCGGACTGACCCACAGCCCCGACGCCAGAAAGCTCCTGAAGGCGAGCGGCATCCCGGTCATCGAGATGTGGGAGCTCGGGGGGGATCCCATCGACATGGCGGTGGGCTTCTCCCATCCGGAGGTCGGCGCCTCGGCCGCCAGGCACCTCCTGTCCAAGGGCCGCCGGACCCTGGCGTTCCTCGGCGCGCGGATGCACGAGGACCGCCGCGCCGCCCAGCGCGCCCGCGGCTTCGAGGAGGCGTGCGGAGCCGCGGCGGGATCGTGCGAGATCGTCAACCATCCGGGCGCGGCCACCGTGGAAGCCGGCGCGCTGCTGCTGAACCGCGCGCTCCGGCAGATGCCGGACCTCGACGGCATCGCCTGCTCCAACGACCTGATCGCCCTCGGCGCGCTGTTCGAGTGCCAGCGCCAGGGGCTGGCCATTCCCGCCGACATCGCCCTCGTGGGCTTCGGCGACCTCGACTTCAGCGCCTCCTGCATCCCGTCCCTGACCACGATCCGGCCATCGGGGGACCTGATCGGCAAGGAGGTCGCAAGGCTCATCCTCGGCCGCATCCAGAACGATCCGCCCGAGGGAGCCCGGCGCGTCATCGACACGGGCCATGTGCTGATCGAGCGGCGCAGCACCTGAACGCTTCCAGCCGCATCACCGCTACAGAGCGCGATCCTCCCCGTCGATCCTGTCAGCTCCTGGCACCCGTCAGCGCAGGGCCACGACCGCACCGGCGGCGTTGAGCTGGCACGTGACGCGGGACTGGCGCATCTGGCTCGTCTTTGCGCGGGCATAGACGACCCTGACCTGCACGGGCGCCATGATGCCGCCGTCGGGCGTCGGGTTCAGGCGGCCGGCGCTGGCGGCGTCCACCCGCACCGCCCCGTAGGGAACCGCGGCGCTGGCGATCGACGTGCGGCAGGCTTCGACGATCTGGACCGGAGTCCCGATTCGTGGAACCAGGGGCGCGCCAAGGCTTGCCAAGCCCTGGCGTCGCGGTTGACTGTTGGAAGCGTCCGATCCCTCGCGAAGAGGCACAAGGGACAGCGGCAGCGTCAGCCCGGGATTGCTCCCGGCGGCAACGGCAGCCGGCCTTGCATTGAGCGCGGGAATGCTCGAAGTCACCTGTGGAGCTGCGGTCGGAGCGGACGGGGCCGTGCGCGTCGTTGCGCTTCCCGACGGACTGGCCGGGGCTGTTCCGGTGGCCGGATTCGTGGACGGCGTGGACGCGCCGATCGACGGTCCTACGGATGGCGAACCGCCGTTCCTGCCGCCCGTCGGTCCGCCACCCGTCGAGGGCTGCCCGCCTCCGGACTTGCCGCCAACGCCAGCGCCGCCGCCCGTGCCGGCCCCGACGCCTCCGCTACCTCCGACGCTAGCGCCGCCTCCGCCGACACTGCCTCCGACGTTAGCGCCTCCGCCTCCGACACTGCCTCCGACGCTTGCGCCACCGCCTCCGGCGCCTCCTCCGACGCTGACGCCGCCGCCGCCCAGGCCGAGACCTCCTCCGCCTACAGCGCCGCCGACGGCCCCGCCCAAGCCTCCGGCGTTGCCTCCTTTGTCGGCCTTACCGTCCTGGCCTCCGCTGGAGCTTCCTCCTTTGTCGCCCTTGCCGTCCTGGCCTCCGTTGGAGCTTCCTCCTTTGTCAGCACCCTTGCCGTCCTGACCTCCGCCGCCCGAAGGGCCATTGCCGCCCTTGCCGTCATCTCTGTCACTACCGCCAAGACCGCCGATACCGGCATCTCCGCCCAGGGCGCCGCCAAGGCCTTCACCGCCGCCGCGGCCGCCGCCATTATTGCCCTCCTTGGACAGGACGGGATGGGCGGACATCAATGCAATGGCCAAAAGCGAAACAACTGATACTCGAAGCATGATTCCTCCCAATGACCCTTGCCTCATGGGGCGTCTACGGATGCCCGTTGGCTTTGGTCCTGATCCGATTCCATTCAAGGCGACGCTGGCGATCTTCAATGGAACGAGCTGCTCGAAAATCCGGGCGGGAGCGCCAGGGACTGGCGGCTCGGGCTCGGCTGTGGCTTCAGGCAGACAGGTTCTCAGTCCTCGACTCAAGCCGACCGGTCGACCGGAGCATCACGTCAAGGCAGTCCGGCGACGGGCAGGCCGTTCAGCTCCGCGAGACCATCTTGAATCGAACCCGTGAGCACCCGCGAAGTTCCGAGCCGGGCAGGTCCCGGACCGGCGCGACAGGGAGCCCTCACGGGGCCGGCCAGGCTCATTGGAACTCCCATTCCTCGTCGATGGGCTGCAGAGCGCGGGGCAGGAAGAGAACGCGAGCGTTCGGCAGGCTGTCGTTGGCCTCCCGCGCAGGCGAGGGGCGTCGCGGCTCGCTCCTGGCTTCGCCTCTGCTCTCGTTCCTGGTCTCGCTTCTTGCGGAAGTCTTCTCGGGCTTGGCGGGAACGTCCCTGTCGGGGCGCGGCGGCGGCTTGGCAGCCTCGGGCCTCACCTGCTCAGGCCTCTCCCGCTCAGGTCTCACCTGCTCCCTCGCGCCGCGGGGAGCCACGACCGTCGCCGTGCTCTCCGGCTCCGCGGGGCCGACGGCCCTGGGAAGAGCGGCGGTGGGCGCGACGCGCGCGGGAGCAGCCCTCCTGGCCTTATCCTCGGTCCTGCCGAGGGTTGCGTCGTCCGCGTCGGATGGGAGGGCCAGCGGAAGCTGGAACAGCAATGCGGCAGGGGTGAAGCCCGGCCGGATTCCCCACTGCGCCTTCTCCTGCGCGCGGCCTCCCTTCAATCCCGTCGCCGCCACGTAATCGGACATCGCGGCCGCCACCATCCGCTTCAGGTCATCCATGTCGCCGGCGGATGCAGCCTTCCGGCGCTCGGGCGCCGCATCCGTGTCTGCGGCCCTGGCCATCTCGGCCCTGACCGAGGCAAGCTGCGTCGACACCGCGCCGAGTTCCCGGACCGCCGCATCGGCGCGCTGCTTTTCGCGCTCCAGCGCATCCTTGAACTGAGCGGCCCTGATCTCCGCCGACCTGACGAGGG
Organism: Microvirga sp.; assembly: GCA_035296545.1. Lineage (GTDB taxonomy): Bacteria > Pseudomonadota > Alphaproteobacteria > Rhizobiales > Beijerinckiaceae > Microvirga. Next base: position 1,073 of record DATHAU010000691.1, on the reverse strand, counting down.
CAAGCTCCGCTTTCACGTTCGTCAGCTCGCGGGCGGCATCGGCCGCCTTGGCTTCGCCGGTCTTGAAGGCCGCCAGCTGTTCGCGGGCTGCCCGCAGTTCACGATCATAGGAGGCGGACCGCTCCTTTTCCTGATCCAGGGCGGTTTTCAGCTCGGCTGCCCGGGAGCCGACGGGCTGGAGGGATGCAACCTGCGCCCTTGCCGTCTCCAGTTCCCGCGCCATGGCGGCCGCACGCTCCTTCTCCTGCCTCATGCCCGCCTTCAACTCGGCGGCCTCGGAGGCGCCGGCCTCCAGGGCGGCGATCCGCTCCTGCAGGGAAGCGGCCCTCGCCCTTTCCTGATCCAGGGCGGCCTTCCATTCGGCCGCCTGAGACCCGACCGGCTGAAGGGACGCCACTTGCGCCCTCGCCTTCTCCAGTTCGCGGGCGGCCGCGGCGGCCCGTTCCTTCTCCTGCCTCAGGGCGGTCTTCATCTCGGCCGCCTCAGCGGCGCCCGCCTCCACGGAAGTCAACCGCTCCTGCAAGGACGCCGCCTTCGCCAGGGCCGCATCGGCGCGCTCCTTCTCGCGCAGGGCCGCCTGCCTGAACTCGGCTGCTTTCGCGTCCTTTTCGTTCAGCGCGGCGAGCTGGCCTCGTGCGTTCTCGAGCTCGCGGGAGGCGGAGGCGGCGCGCTCCCCGGCCTTGGCCAGGGCGCCCTCCAGCTCGGCCGCCTTGGCGGCGCTCGCCTCCACGCGGGCAAGCCTCTCCTGAAGGGAAGCGGCCTTCGACTTCTCCTGATCCAGCGCAGCCCTCAATTCGGCCGCCCGGGCGCCGACCGGCTGGAGGGACGCCACCTGCGCCTTCGCCTTCTCCAGGTCACGGGCGGCGGTGGCGGCGCGTTCCTTCTCCTGCGTGAGGGCCGTCTTCAGCCCGGCGGCCTCGGCGGCCCCGGCCTCCACGGACGCAAGCCGCTCCTGCAAGGACGCCGCCTTTGCGAGGGCCGCATCGGCCCGCTCCTTCTCGCGCGCGGCCGCCTGCCTGAATTCGGCTGCCCTTGCGTCCTTTTCGGTGGACGCGGCGAGCTGCCGTTGCGCG
>DATHAU010000690.1:0-2175 GCA_035296545.1 Microvirga sp. | reverse complement strand
TCCCACCGACAGCCACGCGCCTCATGGGCGCTTCTGTGGGGTGGGGTACTTCAGGGCTAGCCAGAAGGCCGCCCAGTAGTAGAAGTACATGGAGGTTCCTTTGGGCGACCAGCTGTGGCGTAGGAGCCGGAAAGCGATGTCGTGCTCGATGGTTCCCGCGTTCTGCATGGTTTGGATTTGGCCGTCAGCATCCTGGTGACCACTGTAGTGATGAACGAAGGCGTGAGCCGCCCCCGCTGAAGTGGTCCACCCTGATGGATGCCTTCGGCCCTCAAGGAGCACCGCCTTGCCGTGCAACAGACACACGCCCGACGATATCGCCGCCAAGCTACGTCAGGCCAACGTGCTGGTCCAGCAAGGCCCGGGTGTTGCGGATGCCTAATAATTTACTGAAGTAAGCTGGGCAAGCGTTGTCGATTTCCTGGTCATCTATGATGGACATGCTGCTCCGAGCCAGGTCCCCACGCCTTTAAGGGCTGGCGGGCACAAGAGGTGGTGTCGGCGGCAGGGTTGCGGCATTCGCCCCAGGGCCTGAGCGCAACCGGGTTCCGGCAGGCCTTGTTCGAGATGCGCTGGTGCGAGGTGGCCGGCGCATACATCCCTCACCCGGGAGTGCGCGAAGCTTTGGCTGGCCTTGCAAGGGCCTATCCGTTCAGGCCCGCGGAGCAGGAGGACCGTAAGCGTCATCTGAGCCCCACCTTACGGGGCCGGGTGACGGTTACTAGGCCGCTGTAATCGATGACGGGAACGAGGACCAGACTGTCATCGTTCCTATCGGTGTGCAGCTATGGCTCCTGGCCTCCGGCGGGGCCGACCCGTCCCGTCCGGGGCGTCCACTTCGGAGCTCGCCTTGAAGGACCTGATCGCCGTCTCCCCCTACGAGGTGGGGCTTCTCGTGCTGGGCTTGTGCCTGCTCCTGGCCGTGTGGCTGCCCGTGATCCTCCTCAAGCGCTACGTGACGCTGCCGTTCATCCCCATCCTGGGCGGCATGGCGCTGTTCTGGCTCCTGCCGGACGCCGTGACGCTCGACCCGTTCTCCAAGGACAAGCTCAGCGTCTGGGAACGGCTGACCGAGGCCGTGGTGGTGATCTCGCTCGTCGGGGCGGGGCTCAAGATCGACTCGCGTCACCTGCTGCTGGCCCCGCCCATCCGACGCCTGCTCCTCGTCGCCATGCCGCTGTGCATCGCCGCCGTCGCCCTGCTCGGCTGGGGGCTGGCCGGCCTGTCGGCGTCGGCAGCCCTGCTCCTGGGGGCCGCCCTGGCGCCGACCGATCCCGTCCTCGCCGGCGACCTGCAGGTGGACGGTCCGGGCGAGGGCGACACGCATGGCGTGCGCTTCACGCTCACGGCCGAAGCCGGTCTGAACGACGGCTTGGCCTTCCCCTTCGTCTATCTCGCGATCGCGGTGGCCTCCTTGGGTCTCGCCGATCCGTCCTGGCTGGGCTCGTGGCTCCTGCGGGACGGGCTCTACCGGATCGCCGCCGGCGCGGCGGTCGGGGCCGGCGTCGGCTGGCTCCTGGCGCGGCTGGTCTACGGCGCCCCGCACAACAAGCCGGTCGCCAGCACCGGGCTCGCCTGCGTGGCCTTGTGCGTCTTCCTCATCGCCTACGGGGCGGCCGAACTCGCCGGCGGCTACGGCTTCATCGCTGCCTTCGTCTCTGCCGTGGTGCTGCGCGGCGCCGCCCACGACCACGACTACAACGGCGTCCTTTTCGACTTCGTCGAGGAGATCGAGCACGCGGCGATGGTGCTCGTCCTCTTCCTCCTGGGCGGGGTGGCGCTCCTGGTCCTGCCGCATCTCAGCTGGGGCGGGGCCGCGGTGGCCTTCAGCCTGGTGCTCGTGATCCGTCCCCTGGCCGGCTGGCTTTCCCTGGCCGGGCTCGGCTGGAACCCGCGCGACCGGCTGGCCGCCGCCTTCTACGGCATCCGCGGCATCGGCTCGCTCTACTACCTGGCCTACGGGCTGGGCAGCGCGACCTTTGCCCATCACGAGGAGCTTTGGGCGATCGTGACGGCAGCGATCCTCTTGTCCTCGGTCGTGCACAGCTTGACGGCACCCTTCGCCATGCGCCGCCTCTCGGAGGACGGCGAGGCGATGGTGAAGGGCATGCCGGCCGCCGCCGGGACGGCCGGATAGCCGCAAGCGTCGTCTGGCCGTCGCAGCGTTCAGACATC
>DATHAU010000689.1:0-1641 GCA_035296545.1 Microvirga sp. | reverse complement strand
CACCGCCTATCTCGGCGGCGCGGTGGCCACCCATGTGCGGATCGGCAGCCCGCTGTTCAGCCATGTGCTGTTCGGCGTCTATGTGGGCATCGCCACATGGGCCGGCCTCTGGCTGCGCGAGCCGCGATTGCGGGCGCTGCTACCGCTCCAGCGCTGACGCCTCGCCGAAAGAATGTCCCGACACTCGAGATGAAGACTTCGCCCGTGTCCGAGATCGCCCCCTGCCTGTGGTTCGACGGAAGGGCCGAGGTGAACCGGCTGTGGGATGCCCTCCGCTACGGGGTCTCCGATCAAGCTCGACATCCATGGGCTTGAAACCGCCTATCCCGGCAGGACGGCCTGCATGGGCCAATCCACGAAACGATGAACGAAGAGAAACAGGAACGCAACGATGCCCACCTTGCCTCACGCCTTCGTCTGGTACGAACTCATGACCACAAACATGGACGCAGCCGAAGCCTTCTATGGCGCGGTGGTCGGCTGGAGTCCGCAGAGCATCCCTCAGCCCGATATGCGCTACACGGTCATGAAGGCCGGCGACAGGATGGTGGCGGGCGTGATGGCCTTGCCGGCGGACGCCTGCGAGGCCGGCGCGCGGCCCGGATGGGTGGGCTATGTGGGGACCGACGATGCGGATGCCTCGACGCGCAAGCTGCGCGAGGCCGGCGGCATGGTCCACCGGGAGCCTGCCGACATCCCCGACATCGGCCGGTTCTCCGTGGTGGCCGATCCGCAAGGGGCCATGTTCATGCTGTTCCAGCCCATGGGCGGCGACAATTCACCTGCGCCTGCCATGACCCCCGGCCATATCGGCTGGCACGAGCTCTACGCCGCCGACTGGCCGAGCGCCTTCGATTTCTACGCCGGCCAGTTCGGCTGGACCAAGGCTGACGCCATCGACATGGGCCCCATGGGCGCCTACCAGCTCTTCGCCGCCGGCGGCGAGCCGATCGGCGGCATGATGACCAAGCCGGACGCCATCCCGGCGCCGGTCTGGCTCTACTACTTCAACGTCGAGGCGATCGATGCGGCCGCCGCTCGCGTCACCGCTGGTGGCGGCCAGGTCATCAACGGACCGCACGAGGTGCCGGGCGGCGCCTGGATCATCCAGTGCATGGATCCCCAGGGCGCCATGTTCGCCCTCGTGGCCCCGCGCCGGTAACCGTCTTCGCAAGCGGCTGGAGAAACAGCCGGAGCATCGGCTTCAAAGCGAAAGGAACACGCGATGGCGAAGAATACGATCTGCCTGTGGTACGACAAGGACGCCGAGGCGGCCGCCCGCTTCTACGCCGAGACCTTCCCCGACAGCGCGGTGAGCGCCGTGCACCGTGCGCCCGGCGACTACCCGTCCGGCAAGGAGGGCGACGTATTGACGGTCGAGTTCACGGTTGCGGGCGTTGCCTGTCTCGGCCTCAACGGAGGTCCCGCGTTCAACCATAACGAGGCCTTCTCGTTCCAGATCGCCACCGACGATCAGGACGAGACCGACCGCTACTGGAATGCCATCGTGGGCAACGGCGGCCAGGAGAGCGCGTGCGGCTGGTGCAAGGACAAGTGGGGCGTGTCCTGGCAGATCACGCCGCGCGTCCTGACGGAGGCGCTGGCGGCAGGCGGCGATCAGGCCAAACGGGCGTTCGAGGC
>DATHAU010000688.1:0-1947 GCA_035296545.1 Microvirga sp. | reverse complement strand
CCGGCCGGCACGGGTGCGCTGAACTCGCAGATCAAGGCCGTTGCGACCCATCGCGACGAGCTGATCCTGCAGCAGAAGCGCGCCGAGTCCCAGGCGCAGGTCAGCGAGCTGCCTCCGGCGGCCGAGTAAGCCGACGGGCTTCATGAGAACGAAAAGGCCGCCTCCGGGCGGCCTTTTTCATGGGCGGCGCTCCGGATGCACGATCCGCAGGAGCCCGAGTTTCGCCAGCCGCAGCAGGCTCCGAACCGTCGCCGGCGCAGCCGAGGGCTCCCCGGCGGCAAGAACGTCCCCGGCCGAGGCTCCCTGGCTGCCCACCTGCTTCCACAGGTCGAGCAGGAAAGCGCGGGAGACATCGGACGATCCGTTGACCAGAGCGATCTTCAGATCGAGGCGCTCCACCACCTGGCCCTCGTCGATCCCGGCAACCTGAACGAACCGCGTCTCGCCCGAAAATCGATCCGATGGGAAGCTGGCGAAGAGATGGAAAGGATCAGGGCGTGCGGGCCAGAAGCCGGAATTCTGCTGAGCGGGAGGGACGGAGGCCGGCTCCCCGGCCGCCCGCAGTTCGGCGAGCCCCCGCCACAGCTCTTCATAGGACCGGATGACAACCTTCCAGTCGAACCGCTCCCGGGCGCGGGCGGCGCCGTTCGCCCCCATGCGGCGGCACAGGTCCGGATCGGAAGCCAGGCGCTCGAAAGCCGCCGCCGTGGCGTCGACATCGGCCACGACCGCCGTCGAAGCTTGGGCGATATAGGAATCGTAGCTGTCCACCTCGAGCGCATGGCGAACCGCAAGCCGGTGTCCCGCCCCGGGGGGAGCGGCCATCGTCGGTATGGCGAAGCCGTCGACCCCATTGCGAACGGTGTCCTTATAGCCGTCCCAGTCGGTCACCACCACCGGCAGCCCGGCGGCCATGGCTTCGATGGGCGTCAGGCCGAAGGTTTCCTGGATGTTGTCCGAGAGGGAGCAGAACACGTCCGCGGCCGCCCAGGCTCTGGTGCGCAGGTCCGGTTCACGGCCATCCAGGACCACGGACCGCACGGAAGGGCAAAGCTTGGCGCGGGCTTCCGCAAAGGCCCCGGCGATGGGCTCGTTGGCCGTCCAGCCGCATTCGATCAGCGCGACGCGGCGGCCCCGGGCCAGGCGTTCGAGAGCCAGATACATGGGAGCGGGGTTGGCCTTGCCGTGAAAGGACAGCCGCCCGAGGAAGAGGACCGTAAAATCGCCGGGCTGAAGACCGAGAGCCGCGCGGGCCTCGTCCCGGTGGCCGATCCGCCTGGTCTGAGCCTCGCAATCGACCCCCAGGGGAATCACCGGAAGCTGCGGCTTGACGAAGCGGGTCGCGCCGAGCCGTCGGGAGAGATAGTCTTCCTGACGCGCAAACAGCGTCCGGATGACCTCACGGGAGGCGTTTGAGGTGCATATGATGGCGTCCCAGGCCTGAACCGGGGCCGTCAGCATCTCCGTGATCCCGTCCATGACCCGGGCGGACGACAGGGTATGGTTGACGCCGCAGAGGCTCCAGGACCGGGGGCCGTGGAGTTCCCGCTGCCAGGCCTGCGCCGTATTGATCGGGCTCGGCGTGAAAAGACAGCCGATCTGCCGCAACCGGCCGGGATCGGAGGCCAGGATGAAGTCCGGGGAACTCCCCGGGCGGAACTCCTTGATGAAGCTGGAGAAGCTCCCGCCAAGCTTCGCGTCCCTCACATAGCCCGTCACGGTTTCCCGAGAGGAGTGGCGGGCGAAGGCGGAGAGAAAGCCATGGCCGGCGAAGTGGCGCCCCATCGGCCTCCCATGGGTGACCTGATAGGCCTCGGGCTCGAAGTGGATCGCTGCGGTCAAGGAAGCTGCCCCCGTGAAGATGTCGTTATTCCATAGCCTTGCTCGGGGCGACGCAAGAGCCATATGGCGGGAGACCCCGAGAGGGCTGTCCCACGGGGGCTCCGG
>DATHAU010000687.1:0-21249 GCA_035296545.1 Microvirga sp. | reverse complement strand
TCTTGATTGGAACGGCCATCAAGGGCAACTCTTGGTATACAGGATTAAGCGCCTATTCTAGGGTCCTCGGGGTAATTTGTCAGCCATGCGAACTAGTTACCCCTTAGGTGAAGTGTTGAAGGAGCCTTCCCATCAGGCCGTTCGCTCGTGTTAAGAACAATTGGCTTCCGATCGTCAGATGAAGCTCACAGGTATTCCGGTGATTCGATCAATTTGGGAGACCTTTTCCTAGTACATGACGGTCGGCGCACTTGAGCGGTTCCTTTCCGCTCAAGTGCGCCGACCGTCATGACCTTTTTAGCCAGCACGATGCCCGAGTTACGCCGCAGCCCGGTGGTTGCGGCCCCGGAGACGATCAACCTGTTCCGAAATCCAGGAATAGGTCTTGCGCAGGCCGACCTCAAGCGGCTCGTCAGGAGCCCAACCCAGGCGCTTGCGGATGAGTTCATTATGGGAGTTGCGCCCACGAACACCGACAGGTCCCGGAATATTCCGGATCCGCAGGGACTTGCCGGCAATGTTCATGACCATGTCGGCAAGCTGGTTGACCCTCACCATCTCCTCGGATCCGATGTTGACCGGCCCTTCGAAATCCGAACGCATCAACAGGATCGTACCCTTGATGCATTGATCGATGTAGAGGAAGGAGCGTGTCTGAAGACCGTCGCCCCAGATCTCGATCTCACCGCCGTTCTCGGCCTGCGCGACCTTCCGGCACAGGGCCGCCGGCGCCTTCTCCTTGCCGCCGTCCCAGGTTCCTTCAGGGCCGAAGATGTTATGATATCTGGCAACGCGATTCTGCATGCCGTGGTTACGGTTGTAGGCAAGGTACAGGCGCTCCGAGAACAGCTTCTCCCAGCCGTATTCGGAATCGGGCGCGGCCGGATAAGCGCTGTCCTCCCGCGTGACGGGACGGTCAGGATCCTCCTGATTGTAGGCAGGATACATGCAGGCGGAGGAGGAATAGAAGACCCGCTGGACGTTCCGGCGGACGCAGGCATCCAGCATGTTCAGGTTGATGGTCGCCGAATTGTGCATGATGTCGGCGTCGTTCTCACCGGTGAAGATGTAGCCGGCGCCACCCATATCCGCTGCAAGCTGGTACACCTCGTCGAACCGGCGATCCACGGCGGTGCGGCAAACGTATGGATCCCGCAGATCCGCCACCATGAAATCGTCAGCAGCGGTTTCGCTGAAGGAAGGCAGCTTCAGATCAACCCCTCGAACCCAGAAGCCTTGACGCTTCAGCTCCTTCACGAGATGGGATCCGATAAAACCACCTGCCCCACAGACCAAAGCCGTTTTCATTAAGTAACCCCATCCTGATATGACGTAGTGCAAGTAATAGTTTTCGGCACCCGTCACCGCAATGACCAGAAAGAGGATGAAGCTTTGCATAGTATGGGTATGATTGCGCCATAAGCGCTATAACTTTGATATTTGTAGGTATGAGCGGAACTTTATCGAAAGTGAGCCCCTTGGCACTGCGCGTCCCCGCGTCCCCAATGAATCCCTTAGAGCGGACAGGAGCGTATAGAACTTTTCATCTCGAAGCATCGTTAGCCGTGCAGGCACTCTGATATTAGAAGAGAACAATCTATCAACGACACGAGGCTACCTACAAAGCACTACTTCGAGTAATTAACCCTTTAAAGGGGGCTCACGCTCCTGATGAATAGGCGAGGTGATGCTATTTTGATGAGAATCGCACGCTAATTTGAATCTTCACCGGCTTGTCGCCATATCTCGGCATATTCAGGCAACTGCACTAATCGAAGAGGCTCCTCTCCATTGTTCATGCGTGACGAAATAGATGCCCTAAGCACCCCCATCTTTGAGCAAGCCTGGTGGCTGGACGCAGCGACAGGTCATACCTGGGATCAGGCTGAGGTGATGTGGGACAACAAACCCGTGGGCTGGATGCCTTATTTCGTCGTGAAGCGGCTCGGCGTGAAATATATCCGGATGCCTCCCTATACGCGCACGCTGACCCCTCGCTTCAACCTCCCCGCGGCAAAGCCTGTCAGGCACCTCGACAATCAGGTTCGGGTCTTGAGCGAACTGCTGAGCCGGCTCCCGCACCATGACCGGTTCGAGATGACCTTGAGCCCGAACTCCGAAGCGATCTTTCCTTTCGTTCAGTTGCATTACACCGCCGCCGCAACCTATACTTTCTGCACTCCTCCCAACAGCGACGCCGGCACCCTGTGGTCGGGTCTGGATCAGAAGACCCGTAACGTGATCAAAACATCCCGGAAGAAGTTCACGGCGGAGTTCCACAAGGACTTCGACCGGTTCATCAAACTGGCCCGGGTCCAGCACAAGCTTAACAGCAAGACCGATTTCAACGACTATCCTGCCTTGACGCGGCTTTGGGAAGCTTGCCACAGCCGGGGACAATCCATCGTCCTGTCGGTTCTGGACGACAAGAACTGCGATGTCGCGTCCTCTCTCCTGGTCTGGGACAATGCCTCTCTTTATTTCCTGGCCTCTGCCCGCGACCCTCACCTCTCCGGCAACAGCGCCAACTCTCTCCAGATCTGGGAGGCCCTCAGCTATTCGCGGGAGAGAGGTCTGTCGTTCGATATGGATGGGTATCAGTCGTCGAATGCGGCGAGCTTCCTCAGGACCTTCGGGCTCTCGCCAGTCATTCGCCCTGTCATTAACAAGACCAATCCGCTCCTCAAAGCCATCTTGATGACGAAGACCTTCTTCTTTCCCCGCGACGACATCCACTACCGCTTTGCCGACCTTTAAGGCCGCGGCCTGCCCATACCGCATTGAGTGGCATCACGGGTTGGTCAGCCGGCGCGGCATAGGCGACGTGGAACCAAGAGGGACCGGAGAAGCGTTCCTTTGCAGGGGATTCTAGGAGAGCGCCATGGCGAGACATTTGCAGCGGCTTCTGACGCTATTTGCCGTTGTGGCCAGCGCTTCTGCGGCTTTTGCCCAGTCAGGACGCCCTTGGATCGATCCCCCGGTCCAGGAAGGTGCTCAGCCCCAGACGTCGGCTCCTGCGGCCACCCCGAATGCGGCGCCCGCGAGCACGATCGATCCCAAGCCGGCTGCAGCTTTGCCCGGTCAAGCTCCAGTGGCCGCTGACGAACAGACGAAGCAGAGCACCGAGAGCGCACGGTCTCAGACGCCTTCCAGCGATCCCTCTGCCCCATCCGGAGGCAAGAGCCGAACCTCGCAAAAGGCTGAGACCGAACGGAGAACTCCGACCCCCTCCCCTAGGGCGGCCTCACGGAAATCCTTGCCGAGAACTGAAGCGATGACCTCCAGGCGTGGATCGCCCACGCGCGGCAGCGTCGCAGCAAGCCGAAGCGAAGGCCGCAGCACGGCGCGTTCCCAAGGCCCCCGGCTCGGCCGGGTTCAAGGCGGGCCCGGCACCCGTCTCGAGGTCATGAATCTTCGAACCATCCAATTCCCCGACGGCCGGCGGGTCACCATCCTCACCAGACCGAATCCCGAGGCCTCGTCGGGGCTGATGAGACCGCCCGGCTACTGATTTTTCGATCGGGGCTCACCCCAGGGGTTTCTCGCGGACGCAGACTACCGCGTAGGAGGACAAGGCAACGCGACCCTGCGGGAACGGGCTCACCGGGACGTCAAAGCCGCGGGGACTGGCGAGAGACCTGGGCCAGGAGCTTTCGTCGAGGAGGCGCAGGCTCGCGGGCGCGAAGCCGTCAAGATCTACCTCGACAGGGTTCGCCGTCAGGTTGGCGATCCAAAGCTTGCTTCCACCCTCACCCTCGCGTGCGACCGCCTGAATCCTGCCCGGTCTGGAGATCGTCACCGCCCGGCGGGGTGTCCCAGCCATGGATGCAAGGCCGCGAAGGACCGGATTCCCTCCGGTCCCGTGCAGACGGCCCGGTAGGTGACCAGGCAGGCCTGCGCCTCACGCGGCCTTGGCATTTTCGCTCACGTCGAACTCGATCAAGGTCTGCCGCTGCACGAGGCTGCCGATCGCCGCCTTGAAGGCGAGGAAATGCGGCGTGCGCAGGTGCTCGTCGAAGGCCGAGCGGTCGGTGTAGATTTCATAGAGGGTCACCCGGGCCGTGTCGCCCTCCCGCGGGGTGAGAACGTCGAACCGGTAGCAGCCCGGCTCGTTCCGGACCGAGGCCTCCGCATTCTCCGCCAGGCGGCCCATGAACTCGTCATAGGCGCCGGGATGAAGATCGAATTCCACGATGATCGCATAGCGGCCGTCGGTTCGTTGCTTGCTGTTCATGACGCCATGACTCTCGCGGCGGGAGGGGTTTCGAGGGGCATCAGGGCGCGCGGGCGGGCGAGCGCGCCGGATCTTGCCGATTCATAGGCTGCGCCCACCAGGGCATAGGTCTTGAGGTTGTCCTCTCCGGACGTGGCCGGCTCGATGCCCCGCGCCCGGCAGTCGAGCCAGTGGGCGCAGGCATTCACCACGCTCTCCTGCACCACGAGGGCGGGACCCGAAGCCCAGGAGCGGGGCCATGGAGCCGGGCTCTCCTTGCGGACGACCCCGTCGGACACCACCGTCATGGCGAAGTCCGCCCCGACCGATACCGATCCGCGGCGGCCCTCCACGTGCAGCAGGGTCTGCGGAAAGATCTCCCGCTCCTGCCGGCTCTCGAAGCTGCAATCGACGATGCTGGCGGCGCCGCCCACATGACGCAGCAGGGCGGTCGCCTGATCCTCCGCCCGCACCCGCGGGTTCACCCGCTGGGTCAGGCACGACACCGTTTCCACCTCGCCCATGAACACCCGGGCGAGATCAAACAGATGGATGCCGAGATCGAGGAGGATGAGTTCCTCCTCCTCCGCGAGATAGGGCTGGTTCGCATAGACGTCGTGGTTGGTGCGGAAGCTGATCCGGGCCCAGGTCGGCTCGCCGATCTCGCCGGAACGGACGATGTGGGCGGCGCGAAGCATGGGGGTCTGGAACCGGAAGTTCTCGTGCACCATGAGCGGCACGCCGGCGGAGCGCGCCTGCTCGACCATGGCGACGCAATCGTCCCAGGTGGGCGCGAACGGCTTCTGCACGATGGTGGGCACCCGGTGCTCGAGCGCAAGCCCCACCAGGGCGCGATGGGACGGCATGGTGGTGACGATATCGACGAAGTCGAGCCGCTCGCGGGCGAACATCTCTTCGGCATCCGTGTACCAGGCGCGGGCGCCGAACTCCGCCGCCGCCCGGCGCGCCTTGCTGGCCTCCCGGTCGCATACGGCAAGACTGACGCCGAGGTCGCGCCAGGCGTTGAGATGATTGAGCGCGAAGAACCCGCACCCGATCACGGCGCCGCGGATGTCCGTTCCCATGGTCCCTCCTCCGCGGCCTCAAGCCGCCTGAGCCACGATCCGGTTCTCGAGCCGTCCGATCCCATCCGCCTCGATGGCGATCACGTCGCCGGCCTTCATGAACACCTGCGGGTTCTGGAACAGGCCCACGCCGGCGGGCGTGCCCGTGGTGACGATGTCGCCCGGCTCCAGCGCCATCACCTGCGACAGGAACGAGAGAAGGCGCGGCAGCGGGAACAGCCATTCGGATGTGTTCGCATCCTGCATGACCCTCCCGTTCAGCACCGCCCGAACCTGCACCTTGCCGGGCTCGGTCATCTCGTCGGCCGTGGTGATGCAGGGGCCGATCGGCGCGAAGCCGTTGAAGTTCTTGCCGAGGGTGATCTGCGCGTCCTTGAACTGCACGTCGCGGGCGGACACGTCGTTCAGGAGGGTGTAGCCGAAGATGGCCGCCATCACGTCCTCCTCCTTTGCCCGATGGAGCCGCCGGCCGATCACGGCCGCGAACTCGACCTCGTAATCGAGCTGCTTCGTGCGCTCGGAATGCTCGATCGGGTCCCCATGCCCGATCACGGAGGTGGAGAGCTTGGCGAAGAAGAAGGGCTCTTCCGGCATCACCGCCTTCGGGTTCTCGGCGAAGTGGCTGTGATAGTTGATGCCGGAGCACAGGACCTTGCCGGGCCGCGGGATGGGCGGGAGAACCCTGACATCCGCGAGAGCGTGCCTCGGCGCGCCGGCCATGGCCGCGCGAACCTGCTCCAGGCTGCCGGGCCAGCCGGCGATGATGTCCATCATCGATCCCGCGACGCCCGCGGCGGTGATGTCCGCCAGATGGCTGCCGTCGAGAACCCCGACATGCGCGTTGCCGTCGGCAGCGAAGGTGTAGAGCTTCATTCCTTGGACTCCAGAACGAACACGGCCTTGTGGTAAGCGCCCTGATCCTTGGCGAGCCGCGCGAAGGCTTCAGGGGCCTCGGCGAGGGGCATGGCTGTCGCCACCGAGGTGTAGCGGATCGAGCCGCTGGCCAGGAGGCGCAGCGCCTCCGGGAAGCAGTTCACGGAGGCGCGCGAACCAAGGATCGTCACCTCCTTGCGGGTGAAGTCGAGGCCCGGCAACGTGACGCCCTCGCCCTTCTTGGCGAGTCCGACGATCACGATGCGTCCGCCCGCGGCCACCAGGTCGATGGTCTGCTCCATGACCTTCGGCACGCCGGTGGCTTCGATGACCACGGGCATGCCTTCGCCGCTGGTGATCCTGAGCACCTCGTCGAGGAGGTTTCCGGACGCGACCGGCGTTGCGCCGAGCCAGGCGGCGGTTTCGAGGCGGGACGGGTTGACGTCCGTCGCCCAGACCTCGGCGCCGTAGGCGCGGGCCACCTCGATGAGGGCAAGGCCGATGGGGCCGCAGCCCAGGATCAGCACCCGGTCTCCGGCTGCGACCTCTCCCCGGCGGCAGGCCTGCACGCCGATGGCGAGCGGCTCGGCGAAGGACGCCTCCACCATGGAGAGCCCCTCGGGCACGGGATGCAGGTTTTGCACGGGCGCGCAGACGAACTCGGCGAAGCCGCCCTCCCGGTGGATGCCGATGATCCTGAGATTCGCGCAGCAATTGCTCTTGCCGATCCGGCAGGGATAGCAATGCCCGCAGCCGATGAAGGGCTCGACCACCACGCGGTCGCCCGGCGCAGGCCCCTCCGCGTCGGGTCCCAGCGCCACCACCGTTCCGGCGATCTCGTGGCCGCCCACGCGCGGATAGCTCACATAGGGGTTCTTGCCGAGGTAGATGTAGAGGTCGCCGGCGCAGAGGCCGGCGGCGCCCACCTGGACCAGGGCCTCGCCCGGGCCCGGCTCGGGCCGGGTCTGCTCCGTGAGCTGAAGGCTGAAGGGCTGATCGAAGATCGCGGCGCGCATCAGGCTGCCTCTCGCGTCATCACGCGCCCGCTCGGGTCCACGTGGATCCATTCGCCCGGCTGCAGCAGGATCGAATCCGGCACCCGCGCTCCTGTCGCCTTTGCGTCGGCAAGGTGGCGATGGAATTCGTCCACGTCCCGGTCGGGCGTGATGTAGTGGCAGGGCAGCACGGTGTCGAGGCCGAGCCATTGGGCGGCAAGCGCGCCTTCCCGCGGGCTCATCTCGGCCGTCAGCATCTCGCCCGGCATCGGATTGAGATGCAGGATTTCCTGCGGGTTCGCGATGCCGATGCAGCCGATATTGGGCTTGTAGAGTTCGGCCTGCAGTTTCATGTCGGAGAAGATGGCGGTGTCGCCGTAATGGTAGAAGCGCACGTTGTCGTCGGCGTGGACGACGAAAGCCATCGGGACTCCGGACGCGAAGGTGCCGTCCGGCATCTTGATCTGGGACCAGTGGTGGCACTCGACGGGCTGAACCTGAATGCCCGCGACCTTCACCACGATGCCCCAGGTGGTGGCCCGGATCTGCTCCGCCGGGATGCCCTTCGCCATCAGGTAGGCCTTCACCTCGCCGCCGCAGATGACGGGCGCGCCGGTGCGCCTGGCGATCGCCTCCGTGTCGCCGAGATGATCGAAGGCCGCGTGGGACACGATGATCAGGTCGACCCTTTCGAGTTGGTGCGACTTCACGGGACTGCCGGGATTGTGGTCCAGGAACGGGTCCATCAGGATGTGGACGCCGTCGCGGGTCACGATCTCGTAAGCGGCGACGCCGAAGAAGCGGATGCGGGTGAAGTCGGTGCGCGCCATCGCGACAGCTCCTCGGAAGACAAGCCTTGATCGGTTGAAGCAGCCTGGATGAAAGGGCGGCCCCTGTCGGGCCGCCCCTTCGTGGATCAGTTCACCTTCAGGGCGCTGAGCACCCGGTCGACATTCTTCTTGTCGACCACGAGAACGCCGGTGTCGATGGTCGGCGGAACCGGGATGCCGCCGTCCTTGCCGGCAAGACCCGAGGTCTTAAGGCCGTTGTGGTTGTAGTCATAGAGCGTCTTGACCGCGTAGTAGATGAAGAGCTCGCGGTTCTGCACCACGATGCCGTCGACCCAGCCCTCCTTCGCGGTCTTGAAGTAGGTGGGGGTCTGCTCCATGGACGTGACCTTGATGTCGCCGGGCTTCTTGCCGGCTTCCTGAAGGGCGCGCACGATGCCGGCTCCCGACTCGGAATCCATTCCCGCAAAGCCCTTGATGTCCGGGTGAGCGGCCAGGATGGCCGAGGTGACCTGGGCGGCCTTGGCGGAGTCGCCGTTGTCGTCCTCGTTGGCGACGATCTGGTACTTGCCCTTGCCGTTGGCCTGGATGTAGTCGACGAAGCCTTTCACGCCTTCGCGCATGTTGCCGGCGTTGATGATCGACATGATGGCGAGCTTGCCGCCGTTGGGCAGCACTTCCATCATCTTCTTGGCTTGCGCCTCGCCGATCTTCGTCCAGTTCGTGCCGATATAGGCGAGGCGCTTGGAGTCCGGCAGGTCGCCGTCGTCCACCACGGTGGGCACGCCCATGTCGATGCACTTGTTCACGGCTTCCGTCAGGGACGGATCCCAGCCGCCCACCACCGAGACGCCTGCGGGCTTCTGCGCGCAAACCTGCTCGACGGCGGCGATGAAGCCCGGGATGTCGAAGTCGGTCGGGCCGGCGACCCGAACCTGCACCTTCAACTCCTCGGCAATCCGCTTCATGCCCACATAATCGTACTGAACGAACAAGGGCAGATTCGCCTTGTTCGACACCCAGTAATAGATCTCCTTGGCGTCCGAAGGTCCGAACTGCGACTGGGCGCTTGCGCCTGTCGCCAGTCCCGCCGCAACGATTGCGCCTGCGGTCAACCTGACCCATCCCTTCATGATCGTTCTCCCAGGGACGTCGGTTTCATTGCCAGGGCTGCCGGAGGACGTCCGCTCCGGAGCCGTTCGCCACGCACCGTGATCAGGCGCGGTGAGCCTGCTTGAACCTGTCCAGCGAGACTGCAAGGAGCAGCACCAGACCGATGATGATGTTCTGCCAGTAGATGCCGACGCCGTTGATGATCATGGCGTTCTGCACGAGCGCGATGAACAGCACGCCGAGGACGCCGCCGATCACCGTGCCTTCGCCCCCTTTGAGGCTGGCGCCGCCGAGAACCGTGGCCGTGATGACCGAAAGCTCCACGCCGATGCCCGCCGACACGACTGCGCTGTTGAGACGGGAGGCGCCGAGCACGCCGGCCAGTCCCGCGAGCGTGCCCATCACGATGAAGCCCACCGTCGTCAAGCGCTCGACCCGGATGCCGGAGAGCTTCGCCGCGCGGGTGTTGCCGCCGATGAAGTAGAACTGGCGGAAGTAGCGGGTGCGCGCCACCGCCCATGCGCCGAGCGCCACAACGGCGAGCATGACCCAGAACGGCATCTGAATGCCGAACATCACGGATTGGCCATAGGCCTTGAACTCGTTGCCGATCGGGGTGACGCCGGTGCCGGCGGTCAGATAGGTGAGCCCGCGGAAGATCGTCATGGTGGCAAGGGTCGCGATGAGCGCATTGATGCCGAGGCGGGTGACGATGAGGCCGTTGACGAGCCCGGCCGCCGCCCCCACCACCAGCCCCACGGCAAGACCGGCCTCGGCCGGCCAGCCCCACCAGCCCACGACCACCCCGGCCCAGACGCCCGCGAGAGCCAGGGTGGAGCCGACCGAAAGGTCGAAGCCGCCGGCGATCATCAGAAGCATCATGCCGGTAACGAGAATCCCGTTCTGTGCGGCGTTCAGCAGGACGGCGGAGATGTTGTAGCTCGTCGGAAAGTTGTTGGGATAGAAGATCGCCATCGATCCTGCGAGCAGGGCGATGAGCACGAACAGCATCAGCTCCCGCGAATTGGCGAGCTTCAGGACGATGCGGCCTGGAAGCAGCGCGGCGGTTTGCCGGGTGCTCTCGACCGGCAGGGGCGATGGGGCAGTCTTCATCAGGCTGTCGCTCATGGATGCGCTCCCGCTTGAACGGCTGGAGTTTGGAGGGAGGTATATTGAGTGGCGAGCCGCAGCACGGCCTCTTCGGTGGCGCCCTCGCCGGGCATCTCGCCCACCGTGCGCCCGTCCGCCATGACGACGATCCGGTCCGCGAGCGTCAGCACCTCCGGCAGGTCCGAGGAGACCACCAGGAGGGCCATGCCCTTCGCGGCGAGTTCACGCATGATCCGGTAGATTTCCGCCCGCGCGCCCACGTCGACCCCGCGGGTCGGCTCGTCGACGATCAGGATGCGCGGCTCCGTGGCGAGCCACTTGGCGAGAAGCACCTTCTGCTGGTTGCCGCCCGACAGATCTCCCACCGCCCGCCTGGCCGAGGGGGTGGCGATCCGCAGGTCCTGAATGAAGCGGTTCGCCAGCGCCTCCGCCGAGGCTTCCGACACGAGCCCCGCGGACGACACCTTGCCGAGAACCGTGGCCGAGATGTTGCGGGCGATGTCCATCGACAGGAAGAGGCCGGCATCCTTGCGATCCTCCGGGACCATGCCGATGCCTGCCGCCATGGCGTCCCAGGGTCCCTTGAAGGTCACGGCCTTGCCGCCGACCTGCACGGTCCCGCCGTCGCGGGGCCGCGCCCCGAAGACCGTCTCGCAGGTTTCCGAGCGTCCGGAACCCACGAGGCCGGCAAGGCACACGATCTCGCCCGCCCTCACCTCGAAGCTCGCCTCCGCCACGAAGGGCTTTGCGGACAGGCGATCCACCTTCAGGCGAACCTCGCCGGCGTTCCGTCCCGTCGTTTCGCGGGCGAAATGCACCTCGCGTCCCACCATGAGGCGGATCAGTTCGTCCGTGCTGGTCTCGGCCACCGCGCGCACGCCGGTGAGGCGGCCGTCCTTGAGAACGGACACGCGGTCGCAGATGGTGAAGATCTCGGCCATGCGGTGAGAAACGTAGATCACCGACACCCCGGTGCTCCTGAGGCGGCGGATCAGGTCGAACAGGCGGTCCGTCTCCGTGAGGGTGAGGGCCGCCGTCGGTTCGTCCAGGATCAGGAGGCGCACGTCCTGCGACAGGGCCTTGGCGATCTCGACCACCTGCGCCTGAGCCGAGGAGAGTTCCCCGACCCGGCGGCGCGGGTCGATATCGACGCCGAGCTGACGCATGAGTTCGGCGGTCTTGGCCACCATCGCCTTCTCGTCGACGCGGTTGAAGAAGCCCGTGGGCTGACGCCCTGCGAAGACGTTGTCGGCGATCGTCAACTGCCGGACCAGGCTGCCCTCCTGGTGGACGATGGCGATGCCGAGCGCGCCGGCTTCCGGCTCGCTGATGTTTCCCAGCGGCCGCCCGTCGTAGAAGATTTCGCCCTCGTCCCGAGCGTAGATCCCGCCGATGATCTTGCCGAGCGTCGACTTGCCCGCGCCGTTCTCCCCGAGCAGCGCATGGACCTCGCCGGGCTCGATGGTGAGCGAGACGCGGTCGAGGGCGTGAACGCCGGGGAAACGCTTGGTGATCGAGCGGGCCTCAAGTCGCGGGGCCATATGAACCTCTCGGATTATGGTGCCGCCGTCCGCGGGCACGGGCGCATGGCTCACGCCGCCTTGGCCTGTGTGTCGAACGTCTCTTCCAGCGACCGCACGAGCCACACCATGGTGTCGTTGTAGGGCGTCGGGATTGCATGCCGCCGCCCGGCTTCCACGATGGCGCCGTTGATCACGTCGATCTCGGTGCGACGGCGCGCCTCCACGTCCTGGAGCATCGAGGCCTTTCCGCCGATGGCCCGGCGCAGCAGGCCGGTGATCGCCTCCCAGCGTTCGTCGAAGTCGAGCTGGATGCCTTGCGCCCCGGCGACCGTCACCACCTCGGTCAGCAGCGCCCGCATCGTGTCCATCACGCCCTCGTGCTCGACGAGTTCGTGGGCGTGAAGCCGCAGGAGCGCCGCCGTGGGCAGGGTGCAGACATTCAGCGCAAGCTTCTTCCAGACCTCGTTGAGGATGCTCGTGGAAAGCGTGGTCTCGAAGCCCGCCGCCTTGAACGCCTCCACGGCCCGCTGGAGCCGCGGCGACGCCTGGCCGTCGAGTTCGCCCATGAAGGTCATGCCCAGGCCGGGATGCTTCACGTGCCCCGGCGCAACCAGGGTGGCGCTGTGATAGGTCAGCCCCACGAGAACCCGCTCCTCGCCGGCAACCGCGGCGATGCGGGGAGCGTTGCCCCACCCGTTCTGCAGGCTCAGGATCGCCGTGTCCGGGCCGACCATCGGCATGGCCGACCGGATGGCGGAATCGGTGTGGTAGCACTTGACGAAGTTGACGATGAGATCGACCGGACCGACGCCTGCTGGGTTGCTCGAAGCCCCCACCTTCACATGGCGCCGCGACCCGTCCTTCTCCTCGATGGTCAGGCCGCTGGCGTTGATGGCTTCGACCGCAGGAGCCGATACGTCGATCAGCGTCACGTCGTTGCCCGCATCGGCCAGCCAGCCGCCGAACAGACCGCCCATGGCTCCGCCGCCGCCGAGCACAGCAATCCTCATTCCAACCTCCCTGGCCTGCCTCGGACAGGCTTGCGTTGATCGGGTCCATGACCCGGTTTTCACGGTGGCCATGACGGCACTTGCCGGATGATGTTGTGCCTCGGGCCTGCTGTTGTCAAGTATGATGGTATGAAAGGTTTGCCAGAACCGTCGCGGCGCGGAACGGGGCTTCAGCGCCGGAACGAACACGGCGCAATGCGGCGATCCTTATTTCCCGAGAGCGCTCCAATAGGAGGCGCTGAGCTGAACGATATGATCCACCATGGCGGTCTCGGCCCCATTGGGATCGCGCCGCTCGATGGCCTCGAAGATCCGGCGATGGGCGGCGTAGGCGATCTCCTCCTGCCGGGGCATCCCCAGGCTGACGCTGCGCTGCTGCCTCAGCCATGTGGACATGGCGTCGTGGAGCGCGATGAAGACGGGGTTGCGGGTCATCTCCGCCAGGGCGAAATGGAACGCCACATCCGTCTCGATGAAGCGCCGCCTGTTGCCGATGGCCTTGTGGTTGGCCTCCAGGGCCGCCTTGAGCTTGGCGATGTCGTCGTCGGTTGCCGCCTGCGCGGCGCGGCGGGCGAGGCCGCTCTCCACGAAGAGGCGAACATCCTGAAAATGCTTCTGCCCATCCGCCGACTGGAGCATCTGCAGAACCGCCGGCATCAGGCCCGCGACAACCCCCTCCGCCGTCGGCATGGAAACCCGGGCGGGCGCGCCGTTGCCGATCTCGATCAGGCCGGCTTTCTGGAGGGTGATCAAGGCCTCGCGCACCGCCGGGCGGCCGACCCCGAAGCGGTTCTGAAGATCGCGCTCGGGCGGTAGACGGTCGCCGGGCTTCAAGGTGCCGTCCAGGATATCGCGCTGGAGATGCGCCGCCACCTGCTCGAACAGCTTGCGGCGATCAATGGTCACCCGGTCATTCATCGGAAGCTTTCATACCATCATGCATTTTGATAGGAGCAGTATTCTGCAAGTGCCCTTTCGATGCAAGGCTTAGCGTTAAGCCTTGCCCCTCGGACCGGCTCATTCACCTTTCATACCATCATACTTGACAATAGGTAAGGACTTCAGGGATACTCATGGCCCCCGGGCACCCGAATACCCTGCTCATGATCTGGGAAGGTTTCGCAGACGCCCCGGATCCTGGCCCCATCCCGACGAGCCGCCTTCATGACCCTGCCTACGGCCAACGAATTCGAGGCTCCCCTCGGCAACCCTAGGGACCGCGCTGCGCCTATAGGCGAGCTTACGACTCCTGCGCAAGCGAATCGTTCGGGCTCCCTCAAGGAGCCCGTGGCGGGGGCTCAGCCGAATCGGCCCGGTCGATGCTGCGTTCTGGCGAAATCCGCGGCCGGGAGGCTCGAGGCATGAGTCCAGCCGTTCCCAAAGCCTCCGATCTCCCGCTCCCCCTCGAGGGATTGCGCGAGATGGCGCAGGTCAACCGCATCGATACCACAGACATGTTCATGGCCGCGGGCAACGGCCATTTCGGCAGCTGCTTCTCCTGCGCCGAGATCCTGACCGCTCTCTACTTCGCCGTCATGCGGGTCGATCCGGCCCATCCCGACTGGCCCGACAGGGACCGCTTCATCATGGGCAAGGGCCATGCGGCCCCGACCCTCTACTCCGCCCTGATCCGGCGCGGCTTCATGCCGGAGGAATGGATCGGCGAGTACGAGACGGCCGTGGGCGTCAGGCTGATGACCCATCCGTCCCGCCGCTATCAGCCCGGCGTCGATGCCTCCCAGGGAGCCCTCGGCCACGGCCTCTCGGTGGCTGTGGGCATGGCGCTGGCCGGCCGGATGGACGCCAAGGACTACCGCGTCTACGTGCTGATGGGCGACGGCGAGATCCATGAAGGCTCCGTCTGGGAGGCCGCGGCTTCGGCCGCCAAGTTCCGCCTCGGCAATCTCGTGGGCATCGTCGACCGCAACCGGCTCACGGTCGACGGCGATGCGGAGGAGGTCATGCCCATGGAGCCCCTGAGAGCCAAGTGGGAGGCCTTCGGCTGGGAGACCCTGGAGGTCGACGGTCACAGCCTTCCCGAATTGCTGCAGGCCCTCGACGTGCCGCGGGATGCGGAAAGCGCGCGCCCGCGCATGGTGATCGCCCACACGGTCAAGGGCAAAGGCGTCTCCTTCATGGAGAATGTCCGCAGCTGGCATGCGGACGCGATCAATGCGGAGCAGTACGACCGCGCCATGAGAGAGCTTCGGGAAGGCTGAAATGGACGAGCATGTGGTCAAACCGCGACTGGCGGAGCTCATTCGGGAGCGGCGCGCCGGTTTCCCGGCCAAGATCATCCGGCAGCAATTCGGCGAGACCATGCTGGCGCTCGCGGCCGAGCGGCCCGACCTCGTGGCGCTGACGGCGGATCTCATGCATCCGACGGGGATGGTCGACTTCGCCAGGGCTTATCCCGAACGCTTCTTCAACGTGGGGATCGCCGAGCAGAACATGACGGGCATCGCGGCGGGACTCGCCTCCTGCGGCAAGCTGCCGGTGGTTTGCGGCTATGCGGCCTTCACCACCCTGCGCGCCGTGGAGCAGGCGAAGCTCGATTGCGGCTACAACGGCGTGAAGGTGATCCTCGTCGGCCAGAGCGCCGGCTTGTCCTATGGGGTCGGCGGCCCGACCCACCAGGCGCTCGAGGACGTGGCGATCATGCGGGCGATCCCCAACATGATCGTCGTGACGCCCTCCGACGCGGTGGAAGTCGACGCTGCCCTGCGGGCCTGCGTGGCGCATCCGGGCGCCACTCCGATCTATCTTCGCTTGGGACGCGGGCCGGAGCCCGTTTTCAACACTGTTCCCCTGGGCTTCGAGATCGGCAGGGCCTCGACCCTGCGCGAGGGCGACGACCTGTGCATCGTGGCCAACGGCTCGATGGTTTTCGAGGCTCTCCTCGCGGCGGACGCTCTGGCCCAGGAAGGCATCGCGGCGCAGGTGCTCAACATGCACACCGCCAAGCCGTTCGACAGGGCCGCCATCCTCGATGCCGCCGCCCGGGTGCGCGGCATGATCGCGGTCGAGGAGCACAGCCGCATCGGAGGGCTCGGATCGTCCGTGCTCGAGGCCCTGGAGGACGGGCACTCCATCCCGGTCCGGCGCATCGGGGTGAAGGACATCTACCCGCCGATCGGCCCGACCCCGGACCTGCGCGCGGCTCTCGGGTTGTCCGCCGAGAACATCCTGCGGGAAGCCCTCGACCTGATGAAGCAGTCATAGCCCGGCCGGCGCATCAACCGCGAACATCCGCGCCGGCGGATATCCGTCCATGTCCTACCGGATCAGCCCCAGCTGCGTCGGCAGCCACAGGGTGATGGCCGGAATGAAGGTGATCGCGATCAAGGCCAGGAAGAGCGGCACCAGCCAGGGCAGGATCGCCATGGTGGTTCGCTCCACGGACAGCTTGGCGACCCGGGACAGGACGAAGAGAACCATCCCGAGCGGCGGGTGCAGGAGGCCGATCATCAGGTTCAGGGTCAGGATCAGGCCGAAATGCACGGGGTCGATGCCGAGGCGGGTGGCGATCGGCAGCAGGATCGGCACCAGAATGGTGATGGCCGCGATGGTGTCCAGGAAGCAGCCGATGAACAGCACCAGAAGATTGACCAGGATCAGGAAGGCCCACTTGTTCTCCGTGAGGGACAGGATCGCATTGGACAGGAGCTGCGCGGCCTGGCTGACGGTCAGAAGCCAGGCGAAGATGGAGGCCGCCGTCACGATGAACAGCACGGAGGCGGTGGTCTCGATGGTGTCGAAGCTCGCCCGCGCAAGGCTGCGAAGGGTGATGGACCGGTAGCGGACGAGGCCCAGGAACAGGGACCAGACCACGGCGGCGATGGCCGCCTCGGTGGGGGTGAACCAGCCCATGGTCATGCCGCCGATCAGGATCACGGGGGTCATGAGCGCCATGACGGCGGAAAAATCCAGGTACCAGTCGGCGGCAATGAGCAGGACCAGGGCCAGCCCGACCGCGATGTTGAGCGACAGGCCAGCCCAGACCAGCAGGTACACGAACAGGGGAAATCCCAGGACGATGGCGATCTCGACCGCGGCCGCCCCGAGCTTCCTGAGGTCGAAGGCGGTATCGGAGCCCCACCCCTTCCGGTAGGCCAGGAAGGCGACGGTTGCCATCATCAGGAGGGTCATGACGATGCCGGGAAGAATGCCCGCCATGAACAGCGCCCCGATGGAGACGTTGGCCATGGTGCCGTAGATGACGAAGGGCAGCGACGGCGGAAAGATCGGCCCGAGGGTCGCGGAGGCGGCGGTCACCCCCACCGCCGCCTCGACGGGATAGCCGTGGTCCTTCATGGCCTTGATCTCGATGGTGCCGATCCCGGCAGCGTCGGCAATCGCCGTGCCGGACATGCCCGAGAACACCACGGACCCGATGATGTTGACCTGGGCGAGCCCGCCCTTCATCCAGCCCACGAGGGCGAGGGCGAAGGCGTAGATGCGGCCGGTCACGCCGGCGATGTTCATGAGGTTGCCGGCCAGGATGAAGAACGGCACCGCGAGCAGCGGAAAGCTCTCCACGCCCAGGATCATGCGCTGGATCACGATCATGTCCGGCGCGATGCCGTAGACGACGAGGTAGAGGATCGATGCCGCCGCCATGGAGATGGCGACGGGCACGCCGATGAGCATCAAGGCGATGAACGCGCCGATCAGGAGAGCCATTCCTACTCTCCGATGCCGTCGAACGCGCCGGGCCGTTCGAGAACCGAATAGCCGCGCCGAAGGTTGCCGATGAAGACCTGCACCGATCTCAGGGTCATGAGCGCGAAGGAGATCAGGATCGTGTAGAACAACGCGGAGCGCGGCAGATCGAGGGAGATCATGCGCTCGTGCTCCACGATGGGCAGGTAGCGCCACACGAGGGTCGTGGCGTAGATGAAGAATGCGATCCTCACCAGATCGACCAGGATGGACAGGGCGCGGGCGGCGCGGTGCGGCAGGTAGTGGTACATCACGTCCACATGAATGTGCCGCGACAGGCGCACGCACATGACCGCGCCCAGGAAGACCACCACCACGAGGCAGTTGCTGGCAACCTCCTCGGTCCAGGACAGGCTGTTGTTCAGGGCGTAGCGGGTGAAGAACTGCAGGAAGACGCAGATCCCCATGGCCCAGAACGCCGCGAGGGTGAACCAATCCTCGAAGGCGAAGCGCGACAGGTCCGTGTCGGGGGCCGCGTCCTGTTCGAAGGTGTGCGCGACCTCTTCGATGGTCGCCAGATGATGAGGCGCCTGATTCATGCGCGATGCTCCAGGGGCGCCTTCACCCCGTTACGGCAGCGGTCGGGGCGTTCCCCCCTTGCGCGCCAAGCCGACACCTTCGTCCTCATGGCGTTGCGCAGGGGCAGGGCCGATGCCACCTTTCATACCATCATACTTGACAGCAATCATACTAGTCAGCACTATTTCTTCAAGGGGAGCAGATGGCGGAACGGTGGATCGACGAGCCTTCAGCCCGGCGCAACGGGGATCCGATCCGGCGCGATGGGTGGGGAGCGTGGTCTTACCGATCCGGATGAATTGTGCCGCGTCAGCAGGAAGCCCGCGCCAGCGGAGGCTTCGCATCTTGGAGGAAGGGGCCGCCATCCAAGAACAACCACAAGAGTTGCCCGCCAACCGGAGGAACCCAAATGGGGAAGCATCTCTTAGCGGGCCTGGCATTCGCCTTGGCGCCTGCTCTCTTCGCGTCGGGCGCCAGCGCCCAGTCGTCGCCGAAATTGATGAGGATCGGCCTCGCCACGGCGGTCACGCACATCCAGAACACGGGATCGCAGGCCTTCAAGGCCTTCATCGAGGAAAAGACCAACGGGGCGATCAAGGTCGAGATCTATCCGGGCGCCCAGCTCGGCGACAACCGGGCGATGCTCGATTCGGTGAAGATCGGCGCCGTCGACGGCATCTTCCCGAGCCCGGCCGACCTGGGGAACGTCTCCAAGGACTTCAACATCATGAACTTCCCGTTCCTCTTCCCCAGCCAGGAAGTGGCCAATCGGGTGATGGACGGCCCGTGGGGCGAGCAGCTCCTGGCGAAGCTCGACCGGTATGGATACAAGGGCCTTGCCATCGTCGACAGCGGGTTCCGGCACACCACCAACAGCAAGCGCCCGATCAAATCCCTCGATGACTTCAAGGGCCTCAAGATCCGGATGCAGCCGAACCCCCTGCACCTCGACATCTTCCGGGCCCTTGGCGCCAATCCGGCGCCCCTGAACTTCAGCGAGCTGTTCTCCGCCCTCCAGCAGGGGGTGGTCGACGGCCAGGAGAATCCGCTCAACAACATCTACGCGAGCAAGTTCCAGGAGGTGCAGAAGTTCATCACCCTGGACGGCCACATCTACGACACCAACATCTTCCTGGTCGGAGCCCAGTTCTACCGGGGCCTCACGCCCGAGCAGCAGCAGCTTTTCAAGGAGGGCAGCCGTCTCGTGGTGAAGGTCATGCGGGACGCGCTCAAGAAGGCGGACGACGCCGCCCTGGAAGGCATGAAGAAGAGCGGCATGGATGTGACGGAGGTGACGCCTGCGTTCCGCGAGCAGCTCATTCAGGCGACGCGGCCGGTGGTGGAGCGCTATGGCCAGGATGTGGACAAGGAGTTGTACAACTCGCTGATGCAGCAGGTGAACGCGTCCAAGTAGACCGATGATCCCAGGTTGGAGCCGTCGGGGCTCCCACCTTCCGGAGCTGCTTCCCTGCAGGGGGAAGCAGCTTTTTCTTTGGTAGGCCGCATCTCCTGAGGGGCGATCCGGAGCCGCTTCGCCGGCACAGGCTCTAGCCGCCGGTTCTCGCCGGGTTCCAGGTGGCTTTCGGGTGCTGCACCGCGAACTTGCCGCCGCTGATCTCCAGGGCGGCCCCGCTGATGTAGCTTGCCTTCGAGGACGCCAGGAACACCACCGGGGCGGCGACCTCCTCCACCGAACCGGGACGCATGAGGGCGATCTGGGCCAGCGCCACGTCCCCGTTCTTCTCGATGGTCTCGGCATTCATGTCCGTGGCGATCAGGCCCGGCACGTAGGCGTTCACCCGGATGTTGAAAGGAGCGAACTCCGCCGCCATGGTCCTGGTCATGCTGATCAGGGCGGCCTTGGACAGGCTGTACAGCCCGTACGGATAGGCCGGGATCAGCGCGGCGAACGAGGAGGCGTTGAGGATGACGCCGCCCGCTTCCTGGTTCTTCATCCGCCGGAACGCCGCCTGCGCGCACAGGTAGGCGCTCTTCAGGTTCATGTCCATGAGTTCGTTCCACTGCTCCTCCTCGAGAGCGGTGAAATCGGAGGTGGGATGAATGGCGGCGTTGTTGACGAACACGTCGACCCCGCCCCATGCGCGGTCGATCTCCTCGAACAGGCGCTCGACTCCGCTGCGCCGGGACACGTCGGCCGCCACGGCCGTCACCCGATCCCCGAACCCTGCGAAGCGATGCCGCGCCTCCTCCAGCCGCCCCGGGTCGAGGCCGTTGAGCATCACGCGCGATCCCTCCTCCAGGAAGGCCTGGGCAAGCGCAAGGCCGATCCCCCGGCTGGAGCCGGTGATCGCCACCCTCTTCTGGTTCAGGCCGAGATCCATGGAACGGCTCCTCCTACCAGGGGCTTCCGCCCGCCAGCACGCCGCCGTCCACGACGATGGCCTGCCCGGTCACGTAGCTCGAAGCCTGGGACGACAGGTAAAGGGTGAGCCCCAGGAGTTCGTCCGGCTCCCCAGGGCGACCTGCGGCGATGCGGTCCCTCATCCACCGGCTCTTGTCGGCATTCTCCCAGATGGGGGCGGACAAAGGCGTCCGCATGAAGCCGGGGATGATGCAGTTGACCTGGATGTTCCTTGCGGCCCATTCCACCGCCATGACCTTGGTGAGCTGCTTCACGGCGCCCTTGGTGGCCCCATAGACCGAGACGCCGGCCAGGCCCATCTCGGAATTGATCGACCCGATATTGACGACCTTTCCGCCCGATTCCGGCATGAGCGGCACGACCGCCTGGGTGAGCTGAAACAGGCCGCGCAGGTTCACGTTGACGATCCGGTCGAAGGTGCTCTCCTCCACCTCCAGGATCGGCTCGCGCTTGTTGATCGCGGCGCAGTTGACCAGGATGTCGACGCCCCCGAAGTCGTCCTTCACCTCCTCGACCATCGCCCGGATGGAAGCCTGGCTGGCGAGGTCGACGAAATAGCCCTTGCTCGCCCCTCCGGCGTTCCTGATCCTGAGGCCGACGCCCGCCAGTTCATCCACGTGCAGATCGCACAAAACCAGGGAAGCGCCGGCTCTTGCGAGCCCCAGCGCCAGGACCTGCCCGATGCCCCCGGCCGCTCCGGTGACGAGGGCCACCTTGCCCCTCAAGGAAAACAGCTCGTCGAAGATCGACCCGTGTGCCTCGGATGGTGCGTTCATTCGATCGTCTCTCTCGGGGCTTTCGCTTCGGCAGGCGGAAGACCTCGGCCGAAGCCGCATGCGGCAGCCGCCATCTGCCGGGCAGATGGCTCATGGTTGACGAGCGCCCATCCTATTGTCAAGCATGATGGCATGACAG